>NZ_JAGYGK010000013.1:0-236858 GCF_019947395.1 Pseudomonas sp. BF-R-26
AACCAGAGCGGAGAGGTGAATGGCAGCATGGGCTCCCACACGTGCTTTAAGCACTCCGGGCATTCAGCTTGCCACTCACCGCTCTCACCCTCAGTCTAATTCCTGCCCAAGACACAAGCGGGCTTGCTCGCGAATGCGATCTAACCGGCGCGGCAAAACTCAGCGCTTGGCGATGATGTACACCGCATGCACGATCCCCGGAATGTAACCGCACAACGTCAGCAGAATATTCAGCCAGAATGCTCCAGCGAAACCGACTTGCAGAAACACACCCAGTGGCGGCAACAGAATGGCGATGATGATTCGAATAAAGTCCATGGGGTAGCTCCTGATTGAAGTTGGTTCTTGTGAAACCATACAGCTAATCGACCTGCGGCGTTCTTCGGGGTTCAGTTGTAAATTCCGATCACTGCCCCTTCCAAAAGAAGACAAAAAACGCCCCACGCCAAAAGAATCAGGCGTGGGGCGATGCGTTATACCGCGAGACGGTTCTGGAATTCGTGTAGGACGAGTCTGATCAGACCGCAATACCTTTGCGGCATTGCAGTTGCGCGGTGCGTACGCGGGAGAAGGCTCGGGCCAGGCGCAGGAGCATTTCGTCGACATTGGCCTTGCTGACGGTGAGGGCCGGGGTAAAGCGCAGGCAATCGGGTTGCGGGGCGTTGAGCAGCAAGCCTTCGTACAACGCAGCTTTGACTACGGCCTCAGCCGAATCGTCGGACAGATCAAGACCCCAGAGCAGTCCTTGCCCGCGCAATTCACCGTGACCGTAGCGATGAGCCAGACGACTCAACCCTTCACGCAGATGCTGACCCATTTCCCGCACATGATCGAGATGGCCCTTGTCCTGCACGTTGTCGAGGACGACAAGACCGGCCGCACTCATCAGTGCATTGCCGTGATGCGTGCCGGTCAGTTCGCCGACTTCGAAACAACAGGCCTTGCCTCGCGCCAGCAATGCCGCCAAGGGCACGCCACCGCCAAGCCCTTTGCCGAGCACGACGATATCTGCCCGCACGCCGTAGGACTGTTCGGCGAGCAAGGTGCCGCAGCGACCGATGCCGGTTTGCACTTCGTCGAGTATCAGCAAGATGCCAAGCTCACGACACAGGCGCTCGACCCCTTTGAGGTAGTGCTCGGTGGCGGGAATCACACCGGCCTCGCTCTGGATCGGCTCGAGCATGATTGCGACAGTCTGGGCGTCTACAGCTGCATGCAGTGCTGGCAGGTCATTGAACGGGACATGACTGAAGCCCGGCAGTTGTGGCTCGAATCGGTTGATCAGATTCGAACTGTCCGACGCTGAAATCGTCCCGAGACTACGGCCATGACAACCTTTACTGGCAACGATGATCCGCGAAGCACCGCCACGATGTCGCTGACCCCATTTGCGCGCCAACTTGATCGCTGCTTCACAGGCTTCGCTGCCACTGTTGAGCAGGTACGCTTGGTCACTGCCGGTGCTGGTACAGAGCCGTTCGGTAAGATTGAGCATGCCTCGGTTATGCAAACTGAAACCTGGGTTGATCAGCGACTGAGCCTGCTCCGAAATCGCCTTGACCAGAACTGAGGGGCTATGTCCGAGGCTATTGGCGCCGCCACCCTGGGAGAAATCCAGATAAGCGCGGTCATCGCTGTCCCACAGCCATGAGCCTTGGCCCCGCACGAAAATCTGTTTCGGCCGTTCGACACTGGGCATCAGGCACTCGCTGGATAAGTTGTCGCTTCTGGACGGCTGGGAGGTATCCATCGCCAGGTCATCAAGGCTTGGTGGTTTGCGTCGCAGGTTGAACAGATTCATTGGATAAAACCTCGTTTGAGGTTTTCTGTCTTGCCTATGTAAACACCATCGTCGTAAACGGTATTCATCGTGCGCTCTGGCCCTGTAAGCCTTGTGAATGCGGTTAGACTAGGCTTAGGCAAGGCACTGAGCCATTTCGATTTCCCAGCATTTTCGATAAGTATTACTTATGGATTTCAAGCAACTGCGTTATTTCGTCGCGGTCTACGAAGAAGGCCACGTCGGTCGGGCCGCCGAGCGACTTTCAATCTCCCAGCCAGCGTTGTCCCAGCAGATTCGCCAACTCGAAAAAAACCTCGATGTGAGCCTGTTCGAGCGCAGCAGCAAACGTCTGTTGCCCACTCTGGCCGCCCATACGTTGTACAACCATGCCCTGCCCTTGCTCGATGGCCTGCAGCGCGCACGCGAAGCCTTGGGCAATTTCAAGGGCAAGGCGCTACGAACCTTGGCCATCGGCGTGCTACAGACCGTCCATTCCAGCCTGGTGCCGCAAATGCTCGAACGCGTGCGCAAGGCACAGCCACATTTGGTGGTGCAGATCTATGAACTGACTGGCCTGGAAATCGAGCGGCGGTTACTCAACGGTTCGCTGGACATCGGCATCAGTTACCTGCCGCCCCGTCAGCCGGGTTTGCACGGCGTGCAGTTGTACGAAGATGAACTGACCCTTGTCATCCCGGCGGACCACCCGCTGCGGGAATTCAAGAAAGTGTCCATGAGCCAGGCCGCCGAGCTGCCGATGTTGCTACTGGGTGAGGAGTTTCAGGTGCGGCAGATCTGGCAGGCACAACTGGCCAATCTGGGACGTCGCCCGCAGGTGCAGGCTGAGCTGAACAACATGGCGGGGATTCTCGACAGCCTGCCGCACACGCGACTGGCGACGGTTCTGCCGGGGCGCTCGCAAAAGACCCATGGCGATCAGGCCTTACTGTGGAAGCCACTAAGCGAGCCGCGGGTGCCGCTGAAAGTCGGATTGGTGTGTCGGGATGTGCAGCGGCAACAGGCTTCGCTGACGTTGTTGCGGACATTGCTGGAAGAAGTGATGAATGGCCCGGATGACCACTTGAATGGCCCTGCGACACTGGACGGTTTGAGCTGAGTACTTTTTTGCAGGCAAAAGAAAACCCCGCCGAAGCGGGGCTTTGCAGACTGTTTCCCTGACATCCATTTCACTCCGCCGTCCTGGCAGAATCCTACGTGTCCGTGTTGTTGCTTTGCGCTTCCTGCGCGACGTCCATGTGAAGTAGATTAGCTCTGGATCCAATCTTCGCCTATGGGAAAACAGCAGCACGTTATGTAAGAGAAAGCTTACATAACGTTAAAGGGTCAGAATTGTCCTGCGTCCAGCAGGAACAACGATTCGCTACCGGCCTTTACCGACGCGCTCAACGAGTGAATACGCGGCAGCAGACGTGCGAAATAGAACCGCGCCGTACCGAGTTTGCTCGCGTAGAAATCGTCCTGGGCTTCTTTACCGAAGGCTGCCTTGGCCATCAGTGCCCACATGTAGGCGTAGGCCATGTAACCGAATGCTTGCAGATACTCGACCGACGCCGCGCCGATCTCGTTCGGGTTGTTTTTCGCCCGATCCAGCAACCACTCAGTCAGTTCGTCGAGGGTATCCACCGCATCATTCAACGGCTTGGTGAACTCCGCCAGGTTTGTATCGGCGGTCGCGGTGAAATGGCGAATCTCGTCAGCGAACAATTTGTAGAACGCGCCGCCGCTACCAACGATCTTGCGTCCTACAAGGTCCAGTGCCTGAATCCCGTTGGTGCCTTCGTAGATCTGAGTGATCCGTACATCACGAACCAGTTGCTCCTGGCCCCACTCACGAATGTAGCCGTGACCGCCAAAAACCTGCTGACCGTGAACCGTGGTTTCCAGACCCAGGTCGGTCAGGAAGGCCTTGGCCACCGGCGTCAGCAGTGCAACCAGATCTTCTGCGCGCTTGCGGGTGGTGGCGTCTTCGCTGAACTTGGCGGTGTCCAGCTGCATCGCCACGTAAGTGGAGAAGGCACGGCCGCCCTCGTTCGAGGCTTTCATGGTCAGCAGCATGCGACGCACGTCCGGGTGGACGATGATCGGGTCAGCCACTTTGTCCTTGTTCTGCGCGCCGGTTGGCGAGCGGCTTTGCAGACGGTCGCGAGCGTACTCGATAGCGTTCTGGTACGAGCGCTCGCCAGTGGCCAGGCCCTGGATACCGACGCCCAGACGCTCGTAGTTCATCATGGTGAACATCGCTGCCAGGCCTTTGTTTGGCTCACCGACCAGGTAACCCACGGCTTCGTCGAAGTTCATCACGCAGGTCGCGGATGCCTGGATGCCCATCTTGTGTTCGATCGAACCACAATTCGCCGGGTTGCGCGCGCCCAGGCTGCCATCGGCATTGACCATGAACTTCGGCACCAGGAACAGCGAAATGCCTTTCGGCCCCGCTGGCGCGTCGGGCAGTTTGGCCAATACCAGGTGGATGATGTTCTCGGTCAGGTCGTGTTCACCGCCGGTGATGAAGATTTTGGTGCCGCTGACTTTGTAGGAACCATCGGCCTGAGGCTCGGCCTTGGTGCGGATGATCCCCAGGTCAGTACCGGCATGCGGCTCGGTCAGGCACATGGAACCGGCCCAGACACCGGCGTACATGTTGGGCAGGTACGCGGCTTTCAGCTCTTCGCTGGCGTGGGCGTTGATCGACAGGCAAGCGCCGGCAGTCAGCATCGGGTACAGACCGAACGACAGGCTCGCGGAGTTGACCATTTCTTCGACCTGCGCCGAAACCGCCTTGGGCATGCCCATGCCGCCGTAGGTCGGATCGCCCCCGACACCAACCCAACCGCCTTCGGCGTAAGTCTGATAAGCCTGTGGGAAACCGGCCGGGGTGGTGACGGCACCGTCGGCCCAGTGGCAACCTTCTTCGTCAGCTGCACGGCTCAGGGGTGCGATGCTTTTGCTGGTGACCTTGCCGGCTTCTTCGAGAATGGCTTCAACCGTTTCCGCATCGACGGTCTCGGCCAGCGCAGGCAGTTCGGCCCACAGTTTGGCGACCTCAAAAACTTCATTGAGGACGAAGCGCATATCGCGCAGGGGCGCTTTGTAGTCAGCCATGGCAAACCTCGCAAGATCTAAACAGGTGGTTCGTAGAATAGTGATTTCGTTGTGTCCGAGTGTACCTCAACAACTTTTACGACACATAGGGTCAACTCATGACTGTTTTGTTATTTTTAGTCACTTAGAGTCAGGCGGATGTCTCAGGTCCGCCAAAACGCATTCGCGGGCAAACCTCGCTCCTACAGTTTTATGTCGTTCGCGCACACGACGAAGATCTGTAGGAGCGAGGCTTGCCCGCGAAGCTTTTTAAGCTTAACCGTCAGAGCGCAAACAACTCCGCCGGCAGCTTCATCAGACAATCGCTACCCGCTTCGATGGCCGCCCGATGAGCGGCCGTACGTGGCAGCAAACGCTTGAAGTAAAACTCGCTGGTCGCCAGCTTGCCCCGGCAGTAATCGGCATCGCCGCCGCCCGCCTCCAACTGCGCCTGAGCCACCAACGCCATGCGTAGCCACAGGTAGCCGAGAATGATGTAGCCGCTATACATCAGGTAATCCACCGAGGCGGCGCCGACTTCATCCGGATTTTTCATCGCCGCCATGCCGACCTTGGTGGTCAACTCGCCCCACTGCTGATTCAGGCTATTGAGCTGCGCCACATAGCTGGCGAGTTGCGGATGTTCAGCGTTTGCCGTACAGAACTTGTGGACGATTTTGGTGAAGCCGCGCAGCAATTTTCCCTGACTGCCAAGGACTTTGCGCCCAAGTAAGTCGAGCGCCTGAATGCCGTTGGTTCCTTCATAGATTGGCGCGATCCGGCAGTCACGAACCAACTGCTCCATGCCCCACTCACGAATGAAACCGTGGCCGCCAAACACCTGCATGCCGAGGTTGGTCACCTCCAGCCCGGTGTCGGTCATGAAGGCTTTGCAGATTGGCGTCAGGAACGCCAACAGGTCTTCAGCATCCTGACGCGCCGTTTCATCCGGGCTCAGATGAGCAACGTCCAGCAACTGCGCGGTGAAATAGGTCAGCGCCCGGTTGCCTTCGTTGAAGGCCTTCATGGTAAGCAACATTCTGCGCACATCGGGATGAACGATGATCGGGTCGGCGACTTTTTCCGGCGCTTTCGGGCCGGTCAGCGAACGCATTTGCAGGCGGTCGTTGGCGTATTTGATCGCGCCCTGGAAACTTGCCTCACCCAGACACAGACCTTGCATACCAGTGCCGAGCCGCGCGTGGTTCATCATGGTGAACATGCAATTCAGGCCCTTGTTCGGCTCACCGATCAAGAACCCCTTCGCGTCGTCGAAATTCAGCACACAGGTAGCCGAAGCCTTGATGCCCATTTTGTGCTCGATCGAACCGCAGGAAACGCCATTGCGCTCGCCCGCCTCGCTCTCGGTATTGGGTAGGAATTTGGGAACGATAAACAGCGAAATACCCTTGGTACCGGCAGGAGCGTCCGGCAGTTTGGCCAGCACCAGGTGAATGATGTTGTCACTCATGTCGTGCTCGCCGGCGGAGATAAAGATCTTGCTGCCGGAGATCGCGTAACTGCCATCGGCCTGAGGCACGGCGCGGGTCTTGATGATGCCCAGATCGGTGCCGCAATGGGCTTCGGTCAGGCACATCGTGCCGGTCCATTGGCCGGCAGTGAGCTTGCTCAGGTAGGTTTGTTTTTGCTCTTCGGTGCCATGGGCGTGAATCGCTGACATCGCACCGTGAGTCAGGCCGGGATACATGCCCCAGGAGGTGTTGCTGGAACCGACCATTTCACTGATGACCAAACCCAAGGAACTTGGCAAACCCTGGCCACCGTAAACTGGATCCGCCGCCAGACCATGCCAGCCGCCTTCAACGTATTGCGCGAAAGCCTGCTTGAAGCCTGTAGGCGTTGTGACCACACCGTTGTCGAAATGGCAGCCTTCTTCGTCACCGCTGCGGTTCAGCGGTGCGAGAACGTTCTCACAGAATTTCGCGCCTTCTTCAAGGATCGCATTGATCATATCCGGACTGGCATCTGTAGCACCCAGCGCGGCGTAGTTGCTGTGAAAATCGAAGACGTGGTCGATCAGAAAGCGCATGTCGCGCAGGGGAGCTTTGTACTCGGGCATGGTCATTTCTCCGGCAGCAGATTGCTCAAACCTACTGCCGCGCACCACGCCTCACAATCACAGTCCAGACGCTGAATGCGCCATCATCACTCAACCCGCAGCGGTATCCATGCGCACCGCGCCACGACGGTTCTGACCGAAAGCCATCACACAGTTTCGCCCCGCGCCTTTGGCGCTGTAGAGCGCCTGGTCTGCGGATTTGAGCACTTCTTCCGGTGTGCGCTGCTCCAACCGCTCGGCGACGCCGATGCTGACCGTGACCGATACACTTGAGGCGCCTGAACCCGCGCGGCGCTGGCGTCCCTGCTGGTCATCCTGGGGACGGTTGTCCTGATTGCGCAGCTGGATGTTGTAGGTGGCGATGGATTCGCGGATGACTTCCAAGTGCGGCATGCACTCTTCGAGGGTCTTGCCTGCGAACACCAGAGCGAATTCTTCACCGCCGTAGCGATATGCCCTACCGCCCCCACTGATTTTCGACAGCTTGCTGGCGACCAGACGCAACACCTGATCGCCGACATCGTGGCCGTGGGTGTCGTTGAATTTCTTGAAGTGATCGACGTCGCCCATGGCCAGCACGTAATTGCGCCCCAGCCGTTGCATGCGTTCGTTCAGGGCGCGGCGACCCGGCAGGCCGGTGAGCTCATCGCGGAAGGCCATCTGATAGGCCTCATGGGCAACCGCCGCGGCTATCATCAACATCACCTGGCTGCACATGATGTTCAGGGTGAATGGCAGGATGAAGGTTTTCGGTAACATCCAGAACAATCCCAGCAGCCCCACCAATTGCGCAGCATGCAAGGGTCTTGGGTTGCGCCAGTATTGCCAGGCCAGCAACAGGAACGAGGCGATGAATACCGGGTAGGACAACTGGATCAGGCTCATCCAGGCACCATGCAGGACTGGCCAACGGATCTCCGAGAGCCACATCAACAGCGCGTGTGGATAACTTTGCTCCAGCCCCAGCGCCACGCTGCCGAACGCCAGCAACACGGCGAAGCGCGCCACCATGTCCTGGAACAGGTGAGTACGCTCTTGCCAGGCGGCGAACAAGCCAAAGAGCAATGGCAGCAACAGACAGCACAGATGGAAAACCACGGCGGCGTCTTCACGGACTTTGCCGTTGTCGCGGTAGTAATCGGTCTGGGTGTCGAGCAGGAAGTAGGCGATGTACACCGTGACCATCAGAAACAGTTCACGCTGACGTCGGTAAACCGCGCAGTACGCCCCGCCGAGCAACAGCACCAGAGTAGGCAGCACGTTGAACAGCGAAGTGAAGAAGACGTTGAGATCCTTGACGTAGGCAGCCGCAAGCCCCGCAAGCAACAACAGCAGCGATGGCAAAAAATGACTGAAACGTACAGCGGAAGAACGCGGCAAGGGTAAAGCTCCGACCCGGCAAACAAAGATGGCATTGTGCCTGCATTTGGAGCAGCTAAGCACGTGCGATGTGACCTGTGTCACATCGCCACCCTCTTTAACGGCAGCAATGGCGTTCTTCTTAGCGTTTTAGTCAGGAATATTTACAGACGTGATCGTTTGCGTCCGGCATAAAAAAAGCCGCCGCTCCCGAGGAAGCAGCGGCTTTGTGAAGGACTGCGCAGGGCTTAGTAACCCAGTGCGAAGTCTTCTTCTTTCATGTCCATCAGGTTGTTGGCGCCCGACAGCATGGTTACAACGTGAGTGCGGGTACGCGGCAGGATACGCTGGAAGTAGAAGCGCGCAGTCTGCAGCTTGGCGGTGTAGAACGCCTCTTCGGTGGTGCCGGCAGCCAGTTTCTCGGCAGCCAGACGCGCCATGTCAGCCCAAAAGTAGGCGAGGCAGGCGTAACCGGAGTACATCAAGTAGTCCACCGACGCGGCGCCGACTTCTTCGCGGTCCTTCATGGCGGCCATACCGACCTTCATGGTCAGCTCGCCCCACTCTTTGTTCAGCGCAGCCAATGGCTCGACGAACTCTTTGACGGCGTCGTTGCCTTCGTTGGTCTGGCAGAACTTGTGGACGATCTTGGTGAAGCCTTTGAGCGCTTCGCCTTGAGTCATCAGCACTTTACGGCCCAGCAGGTCGAGTGCCTGGATACCGGTGGTGCCTTCGTACAGCATCGAAATGCGGCTGTCGCGAACGTTCTGCTCCATGCCCCACTCGGCGATGAAGCCGTGGCCGCCGTAGATCTGCACGCCGTGGTTAGCAGATTCGAAACCGACTTCAGTCATGAAGGCTTTAGCGATCGGAGTCATGAAGGCCAGCAGTGCGTCGGCTTTCTTCTTCTCTTCTTCATCTACGCCGTACTTGACGATGTCGACCTGCTTGGCGGTGAAGTAAACCATCGCACGATTGCCTTCGGCGAAAGCCTTCATGGTCAACAGCATGCGACGTACGTCAGGGTGAACGATGATCGGGTCAGCGGCTTTGTCCGGCGCTTTCGGGCCAGTCAGGGAACGCATTTGCAGACGATCGCGAGCGTATTTCAGGCCGCCCTGGAAGCCGATCTCGGCGTGTGCCAGACCTTGCAGCGCAGTCCCCAGACGTGCGGTGTTCATAAAGGTGAACATGCAGTTCAGGCCTTTGTTCGCCGGGCCGATCAGGTAACCGGTGGCCGCGTCGAAGTTCATCACGCAGGTGGCGTTACCGTGGATGCCCATCTTGTGTTCCAGGGAACCGCAGGTCACAGCGTTGCGTGCGCCGATCGAACCGTCTGCGTTTGGCAGGAATTTCGGAACGATGAACAGGGAGATGCCTTTGGTACCGGCCGGTGCATCCGGCAGACGTGCCAGAACGATGTGGACGATGTTGTCGGCCATGTCGTGTTCGCCAGCCGAGATGAAGATCTTGGTGCCGGAAACTTTGTAGGAACCGTCGGCCTGAGGCTCGGCCTTGGTGCGCAGCATGCCCAGGTCGGTGCCGCAGTGCGGTTCGGTCAGGCACATGGTGCCGGTCCATTCGCCGGAAACCAGTTTGGTCAGGTAAGCCTCTTGCTGCTCAGGCGTACCGTGTTCGGAAATGGTGTTCATCGCGCCATGGGACAGGCCTGGGTACATGCCCCACGACCAGTTGGCTTCGCCAACCATTTCGCTGACAGCCAGCCCCAGAGACTCTGGCAGGCCTTGGCCGCCGTGCTCTACGTCATGAGCCAGGCTTGGCCAGCCGCCTTCAACGAATTGCTTGTAGGCTTCTTTGAAACCGGTCGGGGTTTTAACGCCGGACTCGCTCCAGGTGCAGCCTTCGGTGTCACCCACGCGGTTCAGCGGAGCCAGCACTTGCTCACAAAACTTGGCGCCTTCTTCGAGAATGGCGTCAACCATGTCCGGAGTTGCGTCTGCACAAGCCGGAAGGCTCTGATAGTGCGCTTCGTAGCCGAGCAGTTCGTCACGAACGAAGCGAATATCACGCAAGGGGGCCTTGTAGTCAGGCATAGCGATAAACCTCTGCTGATGTAACCGGGAATGAACGACCGCGTTGATTTGTTGTGGCGGTCAAACAGTTGTTTGAAACATACGTTTACGCCCAATTCTTGTCAAGCGCCGATCTTTTGCCGTTCGTCATCGCACCATGAAAAGCTCGGCCACACAGTTGCGCAACGCCGTTGACTGAGCAACACGCCATGTAGGAGAGATTAGTTGAGGCAGAAGGACTTACGCAGAAAAACGCCGCGAACAGGCGCGGCGTTGGAGTAGCGGATACAGCGAGGGATCAGGCGTAGGTATCGATCAGCGTACCGAGCATTTCATCGGATGCCTTGGCGACTTTGACGCCCAACTCCACCTGGAACTTACCTTGGGACATCTCGACCATGTTGCTGGCCAGATCCGATTGCTGGCTGCGGTCTACCGAACGCAGACGATCAACCTGAATCTCGGAGGATTGACTGGTGACCGAACGCTCGATGGTGTTGTTGGCGATCTGACCCGAAGCCTGATCGACACGGTTCTGCCCTGTCTGAATAGTGCTCAGACCAGCATAAAAAGCGGTGTTTCCTGAGATTTCCATGGGTGAACTCGTCCGACAAAGGATCAACAGCGGCCATTGAACCAGACAAGCCGACAAAAGGCCCGACAAAAACACTAATGGCACAGTGCCTTGTCATAGGTAAAACCCACGTTAAAATTTCAGTCCAGCAGATCCAGCTGCAGGTGCTCGGCCACCGCTTCGACTGTCACCGATTTGAGTTTCGGCACCCGCCCCAGACACGGCGCGGGAATGCGCTCGGCCAGCGTCGCGAGGTTCTCTTCCAGACGCGAAGTCTTCGGATCAATGATGTTGGCCACCCACCCTGCCAACTGCAAACCATCCCGTGCGATCGCCTCGGCTGTCAGCAGTGCATGATTGATGCAACCCAGCCGTACGCCGACCACCAGGATCACCGGCAGACCCAGCGCCATGGCCAGGTCCGACAGATTGTCCTGATCCGCCAACGGCACTCGCCAGCCGCCAGCGCCTTCGATCAAGGTGAAGTCCGCCTGCATATCGAGAATCTGCCGCATCGGTGTCAACAGGGATTGCACGGTCAACGCCACGCCAGCCTCCCGGGCCGCCAGATGCGGTGCAATCGCCGGTTCGAACGCGACAGGATTGACCTGATCGTAGGTCAACGGTATCGAGCACTCGGCCAACAGGGCCAACGCGTCGGCGTTGCGCAAACCCTTGGGCGTCAGGTCGCAACCCGAGGCCACCGGCTTGCCTGCCGCAGTGCTCAAACCCGCTAATCGCGCGGCATGCAGCAAACCTGCGGCGACGGTGGTCTTGCCGACATCGGTGTCAGTACCGGTGATGAAATAGGCTGCACTCATAAGGGTTTCTCCAACACGGCGTAAACCACTTGATAAGTCGCCGGCAGTCCCTGTGCCTGACGATACTGCTCGTAAGCCTCGATCAGGCCGAGGATCCGCGCCCTGCCGGTCAAACCGCCTGGCCGACCGGGGTTCAGGTTATGCGCCCCTAGTGCCTTGAGCTCATGGGTCAGGCTGCGGACATCGGGGTAATGCAACACATGCGGCTGCGTTTCGAGGCTGACGACCTTCAAGCCGCTGCCCGCGCAAAGCTGTTGGTAAACACCGAACTCGCGAAAGCGGTTGACGTGCACCATGCCATCCACCTGACGCCAGCTGTCGCGCAATTCGTACAGAGTGCCTACACACAGACTAGCAAACGCGAAAATTCCGCCCGGTTTCAGTACCCGATACGCTTCATTGAGCACCGAAGCGAAATCCGCGCACCATTGCACCGCCAGGCTGGAGAAGACCAGGTCGCAGGTAGAGTCCTGCAACGGCAAGCGCTCGGCATCGCCCGCGATGAAATGAGTCGCGCCGCCCAAGGGACGGGCGTGATTGAGCATGCCTTCTGCGATGTCCAACGCCACGCCAGCGCTCGCAGAAAATTTCTCCGCCAAGGCTCGGCTGAAGTACCCGGTGCCGCAGCCCATATCCAGCCAACGAGCAGGGACAAAATCCTCCGGCAACCGACACAACAACTCGCTGCCCACGTCGCGCTGCAATTCGGCCACGCTGTCGTAGCTCGCCGCCGCACGGGAAAAGGACGCCGCCACCTGGCGTTTGTCGGGCAAGCCGCCAGGCAGGTTGGGAAGGGATAAATCAGTCATCACCGAACTCATGCAAAAAGGCCTGAATCGCCCCCGCCACACCGTGAGGGTCTTCCAGAAGAAACGCGTGACTGGCCTGTTCAATCAGACCGATTTCGACATCCGGCAGGAGTGCCAGCAAGTCGCCCGCCGCTTCGGCCGGGACCAGCCCGTCGAGGCCGCCAAACAAATGCAATTGCGGCCCGCGAAACGCCTGCAACGCTTGCCGGGTATCCAATTGGGCAAGCAACTCCAGGCCGCTCATCAGCACCGGCGAAGACGTATGCGGTGCGCCAGCGAGCAACAGTCGCGATATCCCGCGTGGGTCTTCGGCACCTTGGGCGCACAGCAGCGAAAAACGTTTCAACGTCATGCGCGAGTCAGCCTTGCAGCCGGCCAGAAACGCATCGAAGGTCTCACCGGGCATCGCGCTCGGCCACTGCTCATGGGCGACAAAAGAAGGGTTGCTCGCCAGCGTCACCAGGCCGCAGCAGCGGTCACCGCGTCGCGCCGCTAATTCGGACGCCAGCATGCCACCCAATGACCAGCCACCGAGCCAGGCATCCTGTGGCAACGTCGAGTCCAACTCATCAAGCCATTCTTCAAGGTCGCTCGATTCCAGTTCCGGCAACGGCTCGATCTCGACGCGCAGGTGCTCATCCAAACCCTGCAAGGCCGCTGCCAAGGGTTCCAGCGGCGAAATCCCGAGACCCCAACCCGGCAGCAGAATCAGACGATCACGCATGGCTTGGCTCCGGTCCCAGTTGTTGAAAACAATCGGCCAGTCCATTTAACAATAGCTGTACCTGCGCCTCGCTGTGAGCGGCGGTCAGGGTTACGCGCAAACGTGCGCTGCCTGCAGGCACGGTCGGTGGACGAATCGCAGTCACCATCAGCCCACGTTCGCGCAGCATCTGCGACAGTCGAACCGCGCGGCCGGCATCGCCGATCATGATCGGCTGGATCGGCGTGAAACTGTCCATCAACTCCAGGCCAATCTGTTCGGCGCCTTGGCGGAACTGGCGAATCAGCGTCTGCAGATGCTCACGTCGCCAGTGTTCGCTGCGTAACAGCTCCAGACTTTTCAGCGTCGCGCAGGCCAGTGCTGGCGGTTGGCTGGTGGTGTAGATGTAAGGACGAGCGAACTGGATCAGGCTTTCAATCAGCTCTTCACTGCCGGCCACAAACGCACCGGCCGTACCGAAAGCCTTGCCGAGGGTACCGACCAACACCGGCACGTCTTCCTGACTCAGACCGAAATGCTCGACGATCCCGCCGCCGTTGGCACCCAGCGGACCAAAACCGTGAGCGTCATCGACCATCAGCCACGCGCCTTTGGCCTTGGCTTCCCGCGCCAGCGCCGGCAGGTCGGCGATGTCGCCGTCCATGCTGAACACGCCATCGGTGACCACCAGCGTATTGCCGGTGGCCTTCTCAAGGCGCTTGGCCAAACTGGCCGCGTCGTTATGCAGATAGCGATTGAAACGCGCGCCGGACAACAGCCCCGCATCCAGCAACGATGCGTGATTGAGACGGTCTTCCAGCACCGTATCGCCCTGCCCGACCAGTGCGGTGACTGCGCCGAGGTTGGCCATGTAACCGGTGGTGAACAGCAACGCTCGCGGGCGACCGGTGAACTCGGCGAGGGCTTCTTCCAGTGCGTGATGCGGGCCGCTGTGGCCGATCACAAGATGCGAAGCGCCACCACCCACGCCCCAACGCGACGCGCCGGCACGCCAGGCTTCGATCACTTGCGGGTGATTGGCCAGGCCCAGGTAGTCGTTGTTACAGAACGCCAGCAACGGCTGACCATCGACCACCACTTCCGGGCCTTGCGGGCTTTCGAGCAATGGGCGCTGGCGATAAAGGTTTTCGGCACGACGGGCAGCAAGGCGCGCGCTGAGATCGAAAGACATGCAGGCCTCAAGTGTCAGATCACATATATCAGGATGGACACAGATCCTGTGGGAGCTGGCTTGCCTGCGATAACGGCGTCACATTCAACAAAGATGTCGAATGCTCCATCGCTATCGCGGGCAAGCCCGCTCCCACAGTGTTTTGCATTGCATCAAAAGAGTCGATTCCAGCTTCAGACAGCAGCGTTATAGAACTGCTCGCTGCTCTTCTGCTCCACCAGCGCTTGTTCGATCGCAGCCTGATGCACTTCGTCGGCGTGCTCTTCGCGGGCTTCCGGCAGGATGCCCAGACGCGAGAACAGTTGCATGTCCTTGTCCGCTTGCGGGTTGGCGGTGGTCAGCAGTTTTTCGCCGTAGAAAATCGAGTTGGCGCCAGCAAAGAACGCCAGGGCTTGCATCTGCTCGTTCATGGCTTCACGGCCGGCAGACAGACGCACGTGGGACTTCGGCATCAAGATACGTGCGACCGCGAGCATGCGGATGAAGTCGAACGGGTCGATGTCGTCGGCATTTTCCAGTGGCGTACCGGCAACTTTCACCAGCATGTTGATCGGCACCGACTCTGGATGCTCGGGCAGGTTAGCCAGCTGGATCAGCAGGTTGGCGCGGTCGTCGAGGGACTCACCCATGCCGAGAATGCCACCGGAGCAAATCTTCATCCCCGAATCACGCACGTAGGCCAGGGTTTGCAGGCGCTCGCTGTACGTACGAGTGGTGATGATGCTGCCGTAGAACTCAGGCGAGGTGTCGAGGTTGTGGTTGTAGTAATCCAGGCCGGCTTCGGCCAGCGCGACGGTCTGGTCCTGATCGAGACGACCGAGGGTCATGCAGGTTTCCAGGCCCATGGCCTTCACGCCTTTGACCATTTCCAACACGTACGGCATGTCTTTAGCCGACGGGTGTTTCCACGCCGCGCCCATGCAGAAACGGGTCGAACCGATGGCCTTGGCGCGAGCGGCCTCTTCGAGGACCTTCTGCACTTCCATCAGTTTTTCTTTTTCCAGGCCAGTGTTGTAGTGGCCGGACTGCGGACAATATTTGCAATCTTCCGGGCAAGCACCGGTTTTGATCGAGAGCAGCGTCGAGACCTGGACGCGGTTGGCGTCGAAATGCGCGCGGTGCACCGTCTGCGCCTGAAACAACAGGTCGTTGAATGGCTGAACGAAGAGTGCTTTGACTTCGGCCAAAGACCAGTCATGACGCAGGGTTGCAGTGGTGCTGGCGCTCATGGGCGTTTCCTTGTTTATGCTTGGCAAGCGGCTGGGGAATGGAATACCCACAGACGCGACACGGATGTTCGGCATATTTAAGGAAGAGCGATGCGCTGTCAACCACGATACGAAGGGTCGGTTTACATCTGGTTAAAAAACAAACAATCCTGTTTGCTCTGTTCAGAAGCCGCGGACGACACCACGCCAATCTGCATGGCCTGCGAAACCGAGTTGCCCTGGCTGGGCGAGCACTGCCAAATCTGCGCCCTGCCCTTGCCCGACACAGGTCTGACGTGCGGCCAATGCTTGAAACAACCGCCAGCCTTCGAGCGAGTTGCGGCACCCTGGACTTACAGCTTTCCGGTCGACAGTTTGATCACCCGCTTCAAGCACAGCGCAAAGTGGCCATTTGGCCGCCTGCTCGCCGAACTTCTCGCTCAGTTCCTGCAACATCGCTTCGATGAAGATCTGGATCGGCCCGATGCACTGATACCGGTACCGCTGGCTTCCAAACGTCTGCGCCAGCGGGGTTTCAACCAGGCGGCGATGCTCGCCCGCTGGCTCAGCGTCAGCCTCGACATTCCTTGTGATGAAACGCTGTTGCTGAGGGTTCAGGACACCAGCGCGCAACAAGAGCTGAATGCCGACGCCCGTAAAAAGAATCTGCGCCACGCCTTTGCCCTGGCGCCCGCGGCCTCGATCAAGGGTCGCCACTTCGCTTTGGTCGACGACGTGCTGACCACCGGCGCCACCGCCCAGGCCCTGGCTCGCTTGTTGATGGATGCGGGTGCCGCGCAGGTCGATGTCTACTGCCTGGCCCGCACCCCAAAACCTGGCGACGTGACCTGACTTGACTCCCACGCGCCAAGCCGCCAACGTCCTCCCCATCGCCACAGCCCAAAGCGTCTCGCCATGTCCTTGCCTACGTTGTTGTCCCAGCACATTGTCCGTCGTCCGCAGCGCATCGCGTTGCTGCAACACATCGCCGAACAAGGCTCAATCACCCGCGCCGCGAAAAGCGCGGGTCTGAGTTACAAAGCGGCGTGGGACGCCATCGACGAGCTGAACAACCTCGCGCAGAAACCGCTGGTGGAGCGTAGCGTCGGCGGCAAGGGCGGTGGCGGCGCCAAACTGTCCAGCGAAGGCGAGCGCGTGTTGCGCCTGTATCAAAAGCTCCAAGCCTTGCAGGCTCAAGTGCTGGAAGCCGCCGAAGAGGCCAGTGACCTTGACCTGCTCGGTCGCCTGATGCTCAGAACCAGCGCGCGCAACCAACTGCACGGCAAGGTCGTGGCGATCGATACACAAGGGCGCAACGACCGCATCCGTCTTGAACTGGCCGAAGGCTTGCGTATCGATGCGCAGATCACTCACGACAGCACTCTGCGCCTGGAACTGCAAACCGGCACCGAAGTGGTAGCACTGATCAAGGCCGGTTGGCTGGAACTGCTGAGCATCGATCAAGCCGCGGCGCCCGGCAGCAATTGCCTGAAGGGCACGGTTGAAGAAATCCTCGACGCCAAAGACGGTCCCAGCGAAGTGCGCATCGGCTTGCCCAATGGCCAGACACTTTGCGCCCTGTCCGAGCAACTGCACCTGAAAACCCTCGAGCTTACTGTCGGAAAACCGGTGCTGGTGCAATTCGCGCCATCCAACATTCTGCTGGGCACACCGCTCTAGATCAGACGCTACGCAACCCTGTAGCAGCTGCCGAAGGCTGCGTTCGATCGCGAAGCGGTCGTAAACCTGCCACCGCGACGCAGCCTTCGGCAGCTGCTACAAAAAATCAGTGCATCGCCTGCAACAAAACGTTCATCAACCATCATTAAGGTGACTGCAAAAACCCGCAGGGAGCCTGATGTGAGCTTATTAGAAGACAACCAACCCACCGACCTCGAAAAGATGGTTGGCCTCAGCCGTCGAGGCTTCATCAGCGCTGGTGCCCTCTGCGGTGCAGCGATGTTTCTCGGTGGCAATTTGCTGAGTCGCAGTGTGCTGGCCGCCAGCGTCAGCGCCGGCTCCAGCAAACTGTTGGGCTTCGACAGCATCGCCGCCGCCACGACCGACGCCATCACCCTGCCGCCAGGCTACAAATCTTCGGTGCTGATCAGCTGGGGCCAGCCACTGCAAAAAAATGGTCCGGCGTTCGACCCGAGCGGCAACGGCACGGCCGAGGCGCAGGAAGTCCAGTTCGGCGACAACAACGACGGCATGAGCCTGTTCGAATTCCCCGGTGACAAAGACCGGGCGCTGATGGCGATCAACAACGAATACACCAACTACCGCTACCTCTACCCTCACGCCGGCACGCCGCAATCGGCGGAAGACGTGCGCAAGGCCCTGGCCTGCGAAGGCGTGTCGGTCATTGAAGTACAGCGCAAGAACGGCCAGTGGCAGTTCGTCCAGGGCTCACGCTACAACCGGCGCATTCACGGCAACTCGCCGTTGAGCCTGAGCGGTCCGGCGGCTGGTCACGAGCTGATGAAAACCAGCGCCGACAAACACGGCAAGAAAGTCCTCGGCACCTTCCAGAACTGCGCCAACGGCAAGACGCCATGGGGCACTTATCTGACCTGCGAAGAGAACTTCACCGACTGCTTCGGCAGCAGCAATGCCGAGCAGAAATTCGATGCCGCGCAGAAACGCTACGGCGCGGTGGCGGCCAGTAAAGAAATCAACTGGCATCAACACGATTCGCGCTTCGACCTGGCGAAAAACCCCAACGAACTCAATCGTCATGGCTGGGTGGTGGAAATCGACCCGTTCGATCCGCAGTCGACGCCGGTCAAACGCACCGCGCTGGGCCGCTTCAAACATGAAAACGCCGCACTGGCCGAAACCAATGACGGTCGCGCCGTGGTGTACATGGGCGACGACGAACGTGGCGAGTTCATCTATAAATTCGTCAGCCGCGACAAGATCAACCACAAAAACCCCAAAGCCAACCGCGACCTGCTGGATCACGGCACCTTGTACGTGGCGCGTTTCGACGCGGGCGACGGCAACGCTGATCACCCGAAAGGCCAGGGCCAGTGGATCGAACTGACCCACGGCAAGAATGGCATCGATGCCAGCAGCGGTTTTGCCGATCAGGCCGAAGTGCTGATTCACGCACGCCTCGCAGCCAGCGTTGTGAGCGCCACGCGCATGGACCGTCCGGAATGGATCGTCGTCAGCCCCAAGGATGGCCAGGTTTATTGCACCCTGACCAATAACGCCAAACGCGGCGAAGAAGGCCAACCGGTGAACGGGCCGAACCCGCGCGAGAAAAACGTCTACGGGCAGATCCTGCGCTGGCGCACCGACCGCGACGATCACGGCTCGAATAGCTTTGCCTGGGATCTGTTTGTGGTCGCCGGCAACCCGGGCGTCCACGCCGGCACGCCGAAGGCCGGTTCGTCGAACATCACCCCGCAGAACATGTTCAACAGCCCGGACGGCTTGGGCTTCGATAAGGACGGGCGTCTGTGGATTCTCACAGATGGCGATTCGAGCAACGCCGGTGACTTCGCGGGCATGGGCAATAACCAGATGCTCTGTGCCGACCCCGTGACGGGCGAGATCCGTCGTTTCATGGTCGGCCCGGTGGGCTGCGAGGTGACGGGGATCAGCTTCTCGCCGGACCAGAAAACCTTGTTTGTCGGGATTCAGCATCCGGGGGAAAACGGTGGGTCGACGTTCCCTGAGCACCTGCCCAACGGCAAGCCGCGGTCTTCGGTGATGGCGATTTCCCGTGAGGACGGTGGGATCGTCGGCGCCTGACAGGGCCTCTTCGCGGGCAAGCCCGCTCCCACAGGATAGGCGCGATTTCAAAATTAGCGCATGACCTGTGGGAGCGGGCTTGCCCGCGATGGTGTCAGCCAAAATGACACACTATTCAAGCCCAACCACTATAGAAGCCCCGTCTGCGCTACCATGCTTGGCCGGACGCGGCAGCCTGCTGCGCGCAGGAGTCAGCATGGCCCACCCGTTTGCAACGCTCACCCCAGACCTCGTGCTCGATGCCGTCGAAAGCATCGGCTTTCTCAGCGACGCACGCATTCTGGCGCTCAACAGCTACGAGAACCGTGTCTATCAGGTCGGCATCGAAGACTCCGAGCCGCTGATCGCCAAGTTCTACCGTCCGCAGCGCTGGACCAACGAAGCGATTCTCGAAGAGCACCAATTCACCTTCGAACTCGCCGAGTGCGACGTACCGGTGGTCGCGCCGATGATTCACAACGGTGCCAGCCTGCACGAACACAACGGTTTCCGTTTCACCCTGTTTCCCCGCCGTGGCGGCCGTGCGCCGGAGCCGGGCAATCTCGATCAGCTGTATCGCCTGGGCCAACTGCTCGGTCGGCTGCACGCGGTCGGTGCTACAAAACCGTTCGAACACCGTGAAGCGCTGGGGGTAAAGAACTTTGGTCAGGACTCGCTGACGACATTGCTCGAAGGCAATTTCGTACCCAAAAGCTTGCTGCCAGCCTACGAGTCCGTTGCCCGCGACCTGCTCAAGCGTGTCGAAGAGGTCTACAAGGCCACGCCGCACCAGAACATCCGCATGCACGGCGATTGCCACCCCGGCAACATGATGTGCCGCGATGAGATGTTCCATATCGTCGACCTCGACGACTGCCGCATGGGCCCGGCGGTGCAGGATATCTGGATGATGTTGGCGGGTGATCGTCAGGAATGTCTGGGGCAGTTGTCGGAATTGATGGACGGCTACAACGAATTCCACGACTTCGACCCGCGGGAACTGGCGCTGATCGAACCGCTGCGCGCCTTGCGCCTGATGCACTACAGCGCCTGGCTCGCCCGTCGCTGGGATGACCCTGCCTTCCCTCGCAGCTTTCCGTGGTTCGGCACCGAGCGCTATTGGGGCGATCAGGTATTGGCGTTGCGTGAGCAATTGGCTGCGCTCAATGAAGAGCCATTGAAGCTCTTTTAAATTTAAGATCAAAAGATCGCAGCCTTCGGCAGCTCTTACAGGTGTACGCAATTCCTCCGTAGGAGCTGCCGAAGGCTGCGATCTTTTGCTTTCAGACACGACACATCTATACAACCTCCTTACAATCCCCTCTTTGTTAGCTGCCTAAGCAAGGATTCTCATGCAAGCCGCCAACCCGCGTCGCGGGTACATCCTGGGCCTGAGTGCCTACATCATCTGGGGCCTGTTCCCGATCTACTTCAAAGCCATCGCCAACGTGCCCGCCGTGGAGATCATCATCCACCGAGTGCTGTGGTCCGCGCTGTTTGGTGCTTTGCTGCTGCTCGTCTGGAAGCATCCCGGCTGGTGGCGCGAGCTGCGTGAAAATCCGCGGCGACTGGCAATCCTGGCCCTGAGCGGCACGTTGATCGCCGCCAACTGGCTGACCTACGTCTGGTCGGTGAACAACGGGCGCATGCTCGAAGCCAGCCTCGGTTACTACATCAACCCGCTGGTAAACGTGCTATTGGGAATGCTGATCCTCGGCGAACGGCTGCGGCGCATGCAATGGCTGGCGGTTGGCCTGGCGGCGGTTGGTGTTGCGCAGCAAGTGTGGCAAGTCGGTAGTCTGCCGTGGGTGTCGCTGGTGCTTGCATTGACCTTCGGCTTCTACGGATTGATCCGCAAGCAGGCACCGGTAAAGGCGCTGCCGGGGCTGGTGGTGGAAACCTGGATGCTGGTGCCGATTGCTGTCGCCTGGTTGCTGTTCAATCCGACGGCGAGCAGCGCGCAAGCCGAATTCTGGACCACCTCTGAAGCCTGGTGGCTGGTGGCTGCAGGTCCGGTGACGCTGGTGCCGCTGGTGTGTTTCAACGCCGCCGCACGGCACTTGCCTTACACCACCCTCGGATTTCTCCAGTACCTGGCGCCGACGCTGGTGTTGTTGCAAGCCGTTCTGCTGTTTGGCGAGCACTTATCGTCCAGCACGCTGGTGGCGTTCATCTTTATCTGGGCCGGTCTGGCGGTTTACAGCGTTGACGCGTGGATAAGTCTGCGCCGCCGCAGCTGATCAGAAAACGTACAAATCTCTACAGGCCACGTCTCCCGTGGCCTGCATCCATCCTTCCCAAGGTTATCCACAGCGTGATCCCCGGCGTTTGTGCGCAAGTCACTGAAACTGCTGGTTTTTTGATCAGATCCTGAAGAGCCACGGCCGACGTGGGCTGGCGAGGTGTCTCTACAGGTTATCCACAGGCAGGTGCACGTATAACTTGGATAACCTTTTCAAGGTTCGCTGCGCAGCACCAATTCGACCATCAAATCATCCGCCAGGGTTTCCAGGCGCGATTGCAGCACCTCCAGCGACAATGTCAGTGGCACCGCAAGAATCGCCTCGGCATGGAACAGCGGCTCGCTGCTCATCGGCGCCGGTCGAACTTCGGTCACCAACTGCTCCAGGTTCACGCCCTGCTCACTCAGCAGACGCGTAATGTCTCGCACAATGCCCGGACGATCATTGCCCACCAGTTCCATGGCAATCGGCTTCCAGGTGCAGGACTGTTCGATGCCACTTTCGGCGATCAGCACGCGGATCCCTTGGGTCGACAATCCCTGTAGGGCGTCTACCAGTTCGTCGTAGGCCTCAGCCGGCACACCCACCCGAAGAATCCCCGCGAACTGTCCGGCCATGCGCGACATGCGGCTCTCCAGCCAGTTACCGCCGTGCTCGGCAATGCATTGAGCAATGCGCTCGACCTGCCCGGGCTTGTCTGGAGCAATTACAGTGAGTACGAGATGGTCCATGGCGCAGCCCTCTGGTCATGACTTTTGTTATAGAAAAACAAGTATAGGCAAGGGGCTGGTTGTGGCGAGGGGGCTTGCCCCCGTTCGGCTGCGCAGCAGTCGCCAAATTGCCAAAATGCGGACTGGTGGAGAGATGCAGAGGGCCGCTTCGCGCCCCAACGGGAGCAAGCTCCCTCGCCACAAAAGCAATGCCCCATAGCAGGGCATTCAATATTATGTGTACAAGTTTTTATATTTAACTGGAACAATCCAATAGTTTTTTGAGAACATCCTGTTCCCCGACATGACCGCAATGCGTCATGGGGTCGCAGAACGACGTAATTAGTCTAATTTTCACAACCGCAATTCATCATGTAGTATGCCGCAGCGCGCACTACATAACGCTGGATCGATGTCTGCCGCAGGTGCCGCCGCAACCCCTGAAAGCCCTGTCAGCAAGGCCGCAAAGCCGTTGATCGGATCGAACCCAGCCGCCAGCAATGGCATGTACTGGTAGATGGGTTTGTGGTTTAAATGGCCAGAGGCTTCATTGTTAAATTGAAGAGCTGAAAAGCGAAATAGCTGAGCAGAGTGAGGCAAGCAATGACTGAACACGTTCAAGTCGGTGGCCTGCAGGTCGCCAAAGTCCTGTTCGACTTCGTGAACAACGAAGCCATTCCCGGTACCGGCCTCACCGCCGACAAGTTCTGGGCCGGTGCCGACAAGGTCATCCATGACCTGGCGCCGAAGAACAAAGCCCTACTCGCCAAACGCGATGATTTCCAGGCACGTATCGATGCCTGGCACCAGGCTCGTGCAGGTGTTGCGCACGATGCGGTGGCCTACAAAGCCTTCCTGCAAGACATCGGTTATCTGCTGCCAGAAGCGGCCGATTTCCAGGCAACGACGCAAAACGTCGATGACGAAATCGCCCGTATGGCCGGTCCACAGTTGGTGGTGCCGGTGATGAACGCGCGCTTCGCGCTCAACGCCTCGAACGCCCGCTGGGGTTCGTTGTATGACGCGCTCTACGGCACCGACGCCATCAGCGAAGCGGACGGCGCGGAAAAAGGCAAAGGCTACAACAAGGTTCGCGGCGACAAGGTCATCGCCTTCGCCCGCGCCTTCCTCGACGAAGCCGCGCCACTGGCAGCCGGCTCCCATGTCGACTCCACCGGCTACAAGATCATTGACGGCAAACTGGTAGTCGCCCTTAAAGGCGGCAGCAACACCGGCCTGCGCGACGATGCCCAACTGATCGGTTTCCACGGCGATACAGCGGCTCCAACCGCGATCCTGCTGAAAAACAACGGTCTGCACTTCGAAATCCAGATCGACGCCAGTACCCCGGTCGGCCAGACCGACGCTGCCGGTGTCAAAGACATCCTGATGGAAGCCGCGCTGACCACCATCATGGACTGCGAAGACTCGGTTGCCGCGGTCGATGCCGATGACAAAGTGGTGATCTACCGCAACTGGCTCGGCCTGATGAAGGGCGATCTGTCGGAAGAAGTCTCCAAGGCCGGTCAGACCTTTACCCGCACCATGAATGCCGACCGCACCTATACCGCCCTCGATGGCAGCGAACTGAGCCTGCACGGTCGCTCGCTGTTGTTCGTGCGCAACGTCGGTCACCTGATGACCATCGACGCGATCCTCGATAAAGACGGCAACGAAGTACCGGAAGGTATTCTCGATGGCCTGGTGACTTGCCTCGCGGCGATTCACAGCCTCAACGGCAACAGCTCGCGCAAGAACAGCCGCACCGGCTCGGTCTATATCGTGAAGCCGAAGATGCACGGCCCGGAAGAAGCTGCGTTCACCAACGAGCTGTTCGGTCGCATCGAAGACGTCCTCGACTTGCCGCGCAACACCCTCAAAGTCGGGATCATGGACGAGGAGCGCCGTACCACGGTCAACCTCAAGGCCTGCATCAAGGCTGCCGCCGAGCGTGTGGTGTTCATCAACACTGGCTTCCTCGACCGCACGGGCGACGAAATCCACACCTCCATGGAAGCCGGCCCGATGGTGCGCAAGGCCGACATGAAGGCTGAGAAGTGGATTGGCGCCTACGAGAACTGGAACGTTGATATTGGCCTGAGCACCGGCCTGCAAGGTCGCGCCCAGATCGGTAAAGGCATGTGGGCCATGCCGGATCTGATGGCAGCGATGCTCGAACAGAAAATCGCTCACCCGATGGCCGGTGCCAACACCGCCTGGGTTCCATCGCCGACTGCCGCCGCGCTGCACGCGTTGCACTATCACAAGGTCGATGTGTTCGCCCGCCAGGCCGAACTGGCCAAACGTACTCGCGCTTCGGTGGACGACATCCTGACCATCCCGTTGGCCGTCAATCCAGACTGGACCACGGAGCAGATCAAGAACGAACTGGACAACAACGCCCAGGGCATTCTTGGCTACGTGGTGCGCTGGATCGACCAAGGCGTGGGCTGCTCGAAAGTGCCGGACATCAATGACGTCGGCCTGATGGAAGACCGTGCGACACTGCGTATTTCCAGCCAACACATCGCCAACTGGCTGCGCCACGGCATCGTCACTGAAGATCAGGTGATGGAAAGCCTCAAGCGCATGGCGCCGGTGGTTGACCGTCAGAACGCCAGCGACCCGCTGTACCGTCCGCTGGCACCGAATTTCGACAGCAACATCGCCTTCCAGGCGGCGGTCGAACTGGTGGTCGAAGGCACCAAACAGCCGAACGGATACACCGAGCCGGTTCTGCACCGTCGCCGTCGCGAATTCAAGGCTGCCAATGGCCTTTGAGTAAACGCTGACGCCGGACATGAAAAAGCCCTGATCGAAAGATCAGGGCTTTTTTATGCCACGGTCCCTGTGGCGAGGGAGCTTGCTCCCGCTCGACTGCGCAGCAGTCGTATGCGGTGTATCAGATACATTGGGATCGCTGGTTTTGGGGCGGCTTCGCAGCCCAGCGGGAGCAAGCTCCCTCGCCACAAAAAGCTGCAGCCCTGAGGTCCGCACTACACATCCATCCCCAGCTCATGCTTGACCAATTCAAGCAGCTTGCCGCTATCGATGGGTTTGAGCAGAAAGTCCACTACGTGCAGGTGCATCGCTTCGATCGCATCCTTCACGTCAGCGTCACCGGAGACGATGATGATCGGCAACGCCGCACGAGCCGATTCCCGCACCTGACGGATCAGTTCCAGACCATCGACATGTCTCATCCGCAGGTCGGTAATCACCAGCCCGATCGATGGCTTCGCCTCCAGCAATTTGAGCGCCGCTTCGCCACTGGCTGCCGTCATGCAATTGATGCCGTCCAGTCCCAGAATTTCCGACAGTAATTCCCTGGAGTCCTTATCGTCATCGACGATCAGTACCCGCTGCGGCGGCAAGTCTGGTTCCAACATAACGGCACTGAGCGCTTCGCGCTCGGCATCACTCAAAATATCGTGGTCGGACATGGCTTTCTCAACGTTTTCGATTCGATCCCTGACACAGTGGTCAGACATCGCTAAGCAGACTTCAATGTGCACTTCGTCGGAAACTATTCCAATAGATAATGTAGGAGGTTTTTCCCGCAATTGTGTCAGACATTTCCCATATTCCGACCGCGGCACTGCCTACCTAGACTTACGTCCAATGGGCACCCTGCCCGCAGGGGCCGACCATGCCTGTAACGATCTGACACAACGATCCGACACAACAATCAGAAAAAGACTGCGGTAATGGTTATGAGTAAAGCGGACGCCTTCACCCAGGCAGGGAAAACCGCGGTGTTGCAGAACATCCAGGGCACTTTGCAATTCCTACAGCGCTTCCCGCCGTTCAATCAGATGGAAAACGCCCACTTGGCCTATCTGGTCGAGCAATGTCAGCTGCGTTTTTATGCCCCCGGCGAGAGCATCATCAAACCTGCCGATGGCCCGGTTGAGCATTTCTACATCGTCAAACAGGGCCGGGTCGTGGGCGAACGTCCGCACACGGCCAAGGGCGGGACCGAAACCACCTTCGAAATCACCACCGGCGAGTGCTTCCCCCTCGCCGCGCTACTGGGGGAACGGGCGACTCGCACCGAACATCTGGCGGCCGAAGATACCTTTTGCCTACAGCTGAATAAGCTGGCGTTCATCAAACTGTTCGCACTTTCCAGCCCATTTCGCGACTTTGCCCTACGCGGTGTCAGCAGTTTGCTGGATCAGGTCAACCAGCAAGTGCAGCAAAAAGCCGTGGAAACCCTCGGCACCCAGTACTCGCTCAATACCCGGCTGGGCGAACTGGCCATGCGTCACCCGGTGACCTGCAGCCCGATCACGCCTCTGCGTGAAGCCGTGACGCTGATGCACGATCAGCAAGTCGGCAGCATTGTGGTAGTCGATGAGCAAAAGGCACCGCTGGGCATTTTCACCCTACGCGACTTGCGACATGTGGTGGCCAACGGCACCAGCGATTTCAATGAAGCCATCGAAGGGCACATGACCCGGGCGCCGTTTTACCTGACGCCGGACCACAGCGCCTTCGACGCCGCGATTGCCATGACCGAGCGGCATATCGCCCACGTCTGCCTGGTCAAGGACCAGCGCCTGTGCGGCGTGGTCTCGGAACGCGACCTGTTTTCCCTGCAACGGGTCGATCTGGTGCACCTGGCACGGACCATTCGCAGTGCCCATAAGCTGGAAAACCTGGTGGCGATGCGTGGCGAAATCGGCCAATTGGTGGAGCGGATGCTGGCGCACGGAGCATCCTCCACCCAGATCACCCACATCATCACCCTGCTCAACGACCATACCGTGTGCCGGGTGATCGAACTGGTGCTCGCCGAGAAAGGTGACCCCGGCGTGCCGTTCAGTTGGTTGTGTTTCGGCAGCGAAGGCCGCCGCGAACAGACGCTGCACACTGATCAGGACAACGGCATTCTGTTCGAAGCCCGCGACGCAGCCCACGCCGCCGAGATTCGCGGCAAGTTGCTGCCCATCGCCCAACAGATCAATCAGAACCTGGCGCTGTGCGGCTTCACCCTGTGCAAAGGCAACATCATGGCCGGCAATCCCGAACTGTGTTTGTCCCGGGCCGAATGGGCGCGACGCTTTGCGGCGTTTATCCGCGAGGCGACCCCGGAAAATCTGCTGGGGTCGAGCATCTATTTCGACCTGCGTGTGGTCTGGGGCGACGAGCGTGGCTGCGAGCAACTGCGCCAAGGCATTCTCGATCAGGTCGGCGACAACCGCTTGTTCCAGCGGATGATGGCCGAAAACGCCCTGCGCAACCGCCCGCCCGTAGGGCGTTTTCGCGAATTCGTGCTGGCTCGCAAGAATGGCGAGAAGGCCACGCTCGACCTGAAACTCCAGGGCTTGACCCCTTTTGTCGATGGCGCACGAGTGCTGGCCCTGGCCCACGGCATCGACACCAACAATACCCTGGAGCGCTTTCGCCAATTGGTGGACAAAGAGGTTATTGAACGGCTGGACGGCGCGGCGTACGAAGAGGCGTATCACTTCATCCAGCAAACCCGCATGCAGCAACATCAGCTACAGACCCGGGAGAATTTGCCCTACTCCAACCGTGTCGATCCTGACAGCCTCAATCATCTGGACCGACGCATCCTGCGTGAATCCCTGCGCCAGGCCCAACGCCTGCAAAGCAGCCTGACCCTGCGGTATCAGTTATGAGCCTGTTTTCATGGCTGCGGCCGGTAAACCCCATTTTGCCCGGCGAACTGCAACAACGTCTGGAACGCTTGCCTGCCGTGGCCGAGCTGGGTGATTGCAGCCTGCGCGAGCAACGCTGGGTGGTACTCGACCTGGAAACCACCGGGCTGAACCTGAACAAGGATCGGCTGTTGTCCATCGGCGCGGTGGTGATCGAGGACGGGGCGATCGATTTCAGCCAGCAATTCGAACGCACGCTGCAATGCACCGAACTCAAACTCGGCCCCAGCGTGTTGATTCACGGCCTGGGCCCGAGCGCCATTGCTGCCGGCAGCGACCCCGCGCAGGCCCTGCTCGAATTCATGGAGTTCGTCGGCGACAGTCCGGTGCTGGCGTTTCATGCGCCGTTCGATCAGCACATGCTGGGGCGCGCGCTGAAAGAACATCTGGGCTACAAGTTGCAGCATCCGTTTCTGGACGTGGCAGACATCGCGCCGCTGCTGTGCCCGCAGGCGCACTTTCGCGAGGCCGGGCTGGACGAGTGGATCGACTGGTTCAAGCTGGAGGTCTTCGAACGGCATAACGCCAGTGCCGATGCCTTGGCGACGGCGGAGCTGGTGCTGATTTTATTCAGCCGGGCGCGACAGCAGCAGATTCATAGCCCGTTGAATTTGCAGCAGCGGCTGAGTCAGTGGAAGCGGCGGCGGCAAGCGCCTTCGCTCTAGATCTTCGGTGACTGTTCGGGCCCCATCGCGGGCAAGCCACGCTCCCACAGGTTTTTCGTCGTCCGTCGATTTTGCAAACGGCACAAAACCTGTGGGAGCGTGGCTTGCCCGCGATGAACGATAACTCGGTCTGACTGGATATTCCCCCGCTAAACCACCCGACCAGCGCCAATTGCTTACCTCCCCCGCCTCTGCCACAATCGCGAACAATTCTCGTTACTTAACACTTCCCATTTGGTGATGTTGCGTGTCGTCAGTCCAAAGCCCCCAGAGTGAGCTCGTTGGTGCGTTGTATCGCGACCATCGCGGCTGGCTATTGGCCTGGCTGCGGCGCAACGTGGCCTGCCCGCAACGGGCCGAAGACCTGAGCCAGGACACCTTCGTGCGCTTGCTGGGCCGTGATGAATTCAAGGAGCCTCGCGAACCTCGGGCATTTCTGGTGGCAATCGCCAAGGGCCTGCTGTTCGACTACTTCCGCCGCGCCGCACTGGAACAGGCCTACCTCACCGAATTGATGCTGATCCCCGAAAGCGAACAACCGTCGGTGGAAGAACAGCAACTGATCCTCGAAGACCTCAAAGCCATCGACCGCCTGTTGGGCAAGCTCTCGAGCAAGGCCCGGGCGGCGTTTCTCTACAACCGTCTCGATGGCCTCGGCCACGCCGAAATCGCTCAGCGTCTGGGTGTGTCGGTGCCGCGTGTTCGTCAGTACCTGGCCCAAGGCACTCGTCAGTGCTACATCGCGTTGTACGGTGAGCCGGTATGAGCCCGGTCAACTCCAAGCCCGTGTCGGCACAGGTGCTGGATGCCGCGATTGCCTGGCAACTGTCGCTGGATTCCGGCAACGCGGTCGAGCGCGAAGAATTCGCCAAATGGCACGCCGCCCACGAAGAACATGCTCGGGCGTGGCGTCAGTTAGGCATGCTCGACCAGCGTTTCAGCGTCGCCAATGGCCCGGCCCGCACAGCCTTGCTGCAATCGCGCGAAAGCATCCGGCGCCGGGTGCGCAAGCTCGGCAGCGGTCTGGCCAGCATCGTGGCGGTGATCGGCTTGGCGCTGTTCGCCGGTGATCGTTATCTGCCCATCGACTATTGGCTGGCCGACCAGAGCACCGCCACCGGCGAGCAGCGCACTCTACGCCTGACCGACGGCACGCTGATCAACCTCAACACCCACAGCGCAGTGGATGTGCGCTTCGATGAGAAGCAGCGGCTGATCGTCCTTCAGGAAGGTGAAATCCTCGTCGAAACCGGCCATGGCGATGCCCGGCCGTTTATCGTCGAGACCCGCGAAGGCAGCATGCGTGCATTGGGGACGCGGTTCCTGGTCAAGCGTGAAGACGAAGGCACGCGCCTGAGCGTGTTGAAGTCAGCAGTAGCCGCCCATCCCGAATCGAGCCCCGAGGAACAGATCCTGCGCGAAGGCCAGCAAGTGCTGATGCGCAGCAATGGCTTGGGCCCGATCATCGCCCTCAACCTCGGCGCCGATGCCTGGACCCGCGGCATGCTGGTGGTGGACAACGCGCGGCTGGAGGATCTGGTCCAGGAACTCGGCCGCTATCGTCGCGGGCATCTTGGCGTCACACCGGAAGTCGCCGACCTGCGCATCACCGGCAGCTTCCCCCTGAACGATACCGATAAGGCGCTGAGTGCGCTTTTGCCGACCCTGCCGGTGCAGATCGAACAGCACACGTCGTGGTGGGTGACGGTGGCGGCGAAGTCTGAGACCAAGCCCTAAAAGCTGCTGCGCCTGATCCGCCGCCTTCGCGGGCAAGCCCGTTCCCACAGGTTTTGTGTCGTTCACAGAACTCCCGCTCGACACAAAACCTGTGGGAGCGTGGCTTGCCCGCGATGGGGCCATCCGCCTCACCGCAATTGATAAATCGAAATTATTTTCATCTCGCCCTATCACTTTTGAATTCTCGTCCGGCACCTAGGCAATTGAGAAATATTTCCATTCAGGAGCCGCTGTATGTCCCGTTCGCTAGACACCGTGTTGCGCCCCCGTTTGCTGGCGGTCGCTATTGCCCTTTGCGCCCCTCTGGCCAGCAGCCAACTGATCGCCGCTGAACAGGCGTCCAGCGTTCGCGCCTACAACCTGCCGGCTGCGCCATTGGCCAGCACCCTGAATCAGATTGCCAGCCAGGCCGGTTTGGCGCTGTCGTTGAATCCGTCGCTGGCAGCAGGCAAGACCTCGGCCCCGGTGAAGGGCCAGTTCGACGCCACCGGCGCCCTGCGTGAAGCCTTGCGCGGCACCGGCCTGCAACTGGAACAGAGCAGCACCGGCACCTACAGCCTGGTGGCAGTGCCCGAGGGCGTGATGGCCTTGCCGGAAACCGCAATCATCGGCGCGGGAAATATTGAAAGCGCCTGGGGCCCGACCGAAGGCTACCTGGCCACCCGCACCGCGGCAGGCACCAAGACCGACACCGCGATTGCCGAACTCCCTCGTTCAGTCTCGGTGGTCACCCGCGAGCAAATGGATGATCGCTCCGTGCTCAGCCTCAACGATGCCCTGCGCTATACCGCTGGTGTACAGAGCAGCGGTTATGGCTCGGATTCGCGCAATGACTGGCTGCTGGTGCGCGGTTTTATACCCACTCAGTTCCTCGATGGTTTGCCGCTGCCAAAAGGCAACTACGCCACGCCGAAAATCGAACCGTGGAACCTTGAGCGCATCGCCGTCCTGCGTGGCCCGGCGTCCTCGGTCTACGGCCAGACCCCGCCCGGCGGTCTGCTGGACATGGTCAGCCGTCGACCCGAGGCACAAAGCAGCCACGAAGTGGAACTGCAGGCCGGCAGCAACGAACACAAGCAGATCAACTTCGACAGCACCGGCAAAATCGACGACGAAGGGCAGTTTCTCTATCGCGTCAGTGGCGTGGTTCGGGACAGCAATGCGCCGGTCGATCACATTCCCGACAAACGCTACAACTTGGCACCCAGCCTGACCTGGAACATCAACGACGACACCCGGCTGACCTTGCTGTCCCAATACACCCGCGACGACACCGGTATCACCGGGCAGTTTCTGCCGCTGCAAGGCACAAAACTGAGTACGCCCGCCGGAAAGATTTCCCATCACAAGAACCTTGGCGATCCGGACTGGGAATTCTACGACCGCACCTATTACGCCCTGGGTTACGCCTTCGAGCACCGCTTCAATGACACCTGGCAGTTCCGCCAGAACCTGCGCTACACCAAGAATGATCTGGAATTTCAGGGCATCACCGCGGGCGGGCAGATCTGGCCGGCGGGCCCGGATGAAGCCGTCAGCGACGATGGCACCATCCAGCGCACCGCCGGCAAGGTCGATGAGGACACCAGCCAGTTCGCGGTGGATAACAACGTCCAGGCCGACTTCCAGACCGGGGCCCTGAGCCACACCTTGCTGCTGGGCCTGGACCACCAGCGCTCCAACACCAATTCCCGCTGGTTGTGGGGTTCGGCGGGCGTGCCGTCCAGCAACATCAACCGGCCGGTGTACGGACAGGATTTTTCCAACGTCACCTACTTCACGATGTACGACTACAACCAAAAAACCCAACAAACGGGCCTCTACGCTCAGGATCAGATTGCCCTGGACAACTGGCGCCTGACCCTCGGCGGGCGTGAAGACTGGGTCCATACCGGCACGGTGTTCCACAATCAGAACGATGCGACCAACACTCAGCGCGACGAGAAATTCAGTGGCAACGCGGCGCTCAGCTATGTCTTCGACAATGGTGTAACGCCCTACCTGTCGTATGCGGAGTCTTTCCAGCCAGCAACCGGTGCCGCGGTCAACAGCACCGATTCGTTCAAGCCGACTGAAGGCAAGCAATACGAAGCCGGGATCAAGTACCAGCCACCCGGTACCAAAACGCTGCTAACCGCTGCCGTGTTCGACCTGACTCAGGAAAACCTGTCGGTCACCGAAAACAACATCACCCGTCAGGTGGGTGAAGTCCGGGTACGCGGCCTGGAACTGGAAGCCAGCGGCGACGTTACCGACAATCTCAAACTGGTCGGTTCGTACACCTACAACGACAGCGAAATCACCAAAGGTGCCAGCGCCGAAAAAGGCAATCGCATGGCACAGGTTCCGCGCCACCAGGCCACTGCATGGGCCGACTACACCTGGCACAACGGCCTGCTCGACGGTTTCGGCGTGGGCGCCGGTGTGCGTTATGTCGGCGACACCTACGGCAATACCACCAACACCGATTGGGGCCACGTCGGCTCCTACACCGTGTATGACGCCTCGGCCCATTACGACCTCGGTCGCCTGAACAGTTCGCTCAAAGGGGTCTCGGTGGCAGTGGATGCCAAGAACCTGTTCAACAAGGACTACCTGTCCACCTGCGACGGCTTCTACTGCTACTACGGCGACGAACGCAACGTGGTCGCCAGCGTGAATTACAAGTGGTAACGGATTGACCCCATCGCGACAAAACAAGGGTCACGGCACAGCCGTGGCCCTTTTGCATTTGGATGAATCATGAAAAGCAAAACCATCCGCCGCTGGTCATTCGTTCACACCTGGACCAGCCTGATCTGCACGGTATTCCTGCTGATGCTGGCCCTCACCGGCCTGCCGTTGATCTTCCACCACGAGATCGACCATCTGCTGGGCGATGCCGCCGAGTTGAAATCCATGCCCGCCGACACCCCGCAGCTGAATTTGCAGCAGTTGGTGCAGGCGGCTGAAAAGCATCGTCCCGGCGAGGTCATGCAGTATTTCGGCTACGACGAAGAAGACCCCAACGGCGTGATCGCAATCATGGCGCCCACCGCCGGCACCGAGCCGAACTCGTCCCACACCTTCATGCTCGACGCTCGCACCGGCGAAGCATTGGAAATGCCATCGGCCAACACCGGGCTGATGATGGTCATGCTGCGTCTGCACGTGGACATGTTCGCCGGGCTGCCAGGCAAGTTGCTGCTGGCGTTCATGGGGATTCTGTTTGTGCTGGCGATTGTTTCCGGAACGGTGCTGTATCTGCCGTTCATGCGGCGTTTGAAGTTCGCCACCGTGCGCCACGACAAATCCACCCGCCTGCGTTGGCTCGACTTGCATAACCTGATCGGCGTGGTGACGCTGACCTGGGCCCTGGTGGTCGGCGTGACCGGCGTAATCAGTGCCTGCGCCGACTTGCTGATCGCCGCGTGGCGCAACGACAGCCTGAGCGCGATGATCGCGCCTTATCGCGATGCGCCGCCGCTGACTCAATTGGCTCCTGCGACTCGTCTGCTCGACATCGCCAAAGACGTCGCGCCGGGCATGCAGCCCGATTTCATCGCCTTCCCCGGTACGCGGTTTTCCAGCGAACACCATTACGCCGTCTTCATGAAAGGCAGCACCCAACTGACTTCGCACCTGCTGACGCCGGTGTTGATCGACGCCCGCACCCTGCAAGTCACGGCGGTGGCCGAGCGGCCGTGGTACATGGACGCCATGGGCATGTCGCAGCCGCTGCACTTCGGTGATTATGGCGGCATGCCAATGAAAATCCTCTGGGCGACCCTCGATGTGCTGACCATCATCGTGCTCGGCAGTGGAGTTTATTTGTGGGTGGTGCGGCGCAAGGTCGCGAAACCTGTGCTCGAAAACGCGGAGTGCCCGACATGAGGCCGAGACAGTCGAATTTCTGGAAGGTCTTCGCCACACCAACCGTCATCGCCCTGCTCAGCGCCGCGGGGCTGTTTGCTGCGTTGCTGGGCGATGGCGTGTGGGATGCATTGAGCTGGCTCGGGCTGGGCATCCCTGCCGTCCTCGCCTTGCGCGGGCTGCTGCAACGCCATTGAACGACACGCAACCAAAAATGTGGGAGCGGGCTTGCTCGCTCCCACACTTCGTTCGATGCTCAACCGTGAGTTCGCGCTTGAGCTCAAGCTTTAAAGCGCTATGCTGCCGACACTGCCCATGATCGAGATCGTCGCCATGTCCGCCCCCAGCATGACCTTGTTCCACAACCCCGCGTCGCCCTTCGTTCGCAAAGTCATGGTGCTGCTGCACGAAACCGGTCAAACGAACCGCGTGGCGCTGCAAGCCAGCCAGCTCACACCGGTCAGCCCGGATCTGGCCCTCAACGAAGACAACCCGCTAGGCAAAATTCCAGCCCTGCGCCTGGCCGATGGCAATGTGTTGTACGACAGCCGGGTGATCCTCGACTATCTCGATCATCAGCACGTCGGCAATCCGCTGATCCCTCGCGATGGCTCAGCGCGCTGGCGGCGCCTGACGTTGGCCTCCCTGGCAGACGGGATCATGGATGCCGCGGTGATGGTTCGCTATGAAGTGGCCCTGCGCACCCCGGAAAAACACTGGGACGAATGGCTCGACAGTCAGCGCGACAAGATTCGTCGCGCCCTGGCGCTACTGGAAGCCGACGCGATTGCCGAGCTGACCAGCCATTTCGATGTGGCGGCAATCAGTGTTGCCTGTGCTTTGGGTTATCTGGATCTGCGTCATCCGGATCTGGAATGGCGCAAAGAGAATCCTAAGCTGGCGGAGTGGTATTTTGAGGTGAGTCAGCGGCCTTCGATGATTGCGACGATGCCGAAGGTATAGTGCAGTGTTACTTTCATTCCAAAGACGGAATGCTCAGTAATCAGGTTTTGGCTCGGGTGGTGGGGCGCTATATCGTTCTCTACGCGAACTTAAACGCTCGTCCAAAACGGGTAGACCAAGCAACACCGATGCTTGAGAGTAGGAGTCTGCGTTGTGGTAAAGCGAATCCGCTCGAAATCCGTGAAACCCCGCTTTAATTCGTTCCAGACTTTTCTCACCAAACATTGCCTGCAAACTGGTACTGCCAAGCTTGCTCTCTTCAATATTTTTTATTATTTCTGTGTCATAGCGACCACTTGAAACCATTTCCGCCTCGTTAAAAGCATTAAGCCAATAACTTTCGTCTATCATGGATCGCGTCCCTGGCGAAGCGTAGTAATAGTTGTCTTTAGTTTGGAGATCCAAATGGCTGATTTCGTGAATAAGAGTTGTCGCCAGTAACACAGCCCCCCGTCGAGACCTATCCTCCCAGGCTCGAGAGCGGATAAATATTCGTTTTAAGGGGTCCTTCCCTACAACAGACGCCAATGTTGAATCGCTTGATTTTTTCGATTTAACGAAGGCCAGCTCATCGTGTCTCACACCATTTCTATAAAGTTTAATCGCTGTCTTGAGTACCTGAAAACGAGACTCCAGTTCAGACCTACGATCTAGATTCGAGAACACTTGTTTCAGCGTTTGATCGATTGAGCGACGTGCCCGTCCCGTTTCTTGCATTGCCACGACAGCTTCGCTTACCAAGATATCGGCAATTTCGAAAGCGTGGTCTACAAACTCGATTACTGCTGCCGGCATTCTTGCGCGCCCACGCCCAACCATCACCGAATCCTGCTCTACAATTCTTTCCTGATGATCTCCTGGTGTCCCGCTGTACAGTCCCATCACATCTTGATGGGTCACCGGATTATTACCGGCCATATAAAACATATTCAAGCCATCAAAAATCCCCCCCGGATCCGGACTAATCCACCGCTGTAGCCACGGTGCGTAATACCGAAACCCGTAATAATACAGCCCTGTTGCATCCCGCTCTTTTCCAGAGTAACGAATACACTTGTGATCAGCTTCAACCTGCGAACGCCCCATCCACCAGGCCGTACCACCATATGGGTAATAACCTTCGTAACTGATCAGGTTTCCACAGTGATCAAGCTCAAGCGTACTGCTGCCCAAATGATCATCCTGGCTGTAGCGCACTTGATCCTCATCGATGCCACCCGGCCGCCCCTGTTCCCAATGCAATAACCGGACACTACTGCGTCCCGCCTGAATATTAATAACGTGCAGGACTTCGTCAGGATTGTCCGTCCCCTCGGTGCGGATCTCCAGCCCCGGCAGGTAACGAACCTCCGCTATTCGGGTCACGCTCGCCGCCAGCGCATGACGGACTTTACGGACCCGCATACCGGCACTGTCGTAGACATAACACTCACTGTCGTCCAGGCCATCTTCACGGCTCACCAGTCGAACTTCACTGAGTTGGTTGCGCGCCGTCCAACGCATCGGTTGCCCCGGCGCCAACAACTTGAGATTACCGTTGCCGTCGAAACTCGCGTCGAAGTCCGGTGTTTGCCCCTTCACCCGAGTCAGTCCGCGATTGCTGTCCGGGGCAATGTCCATTAAATGCGTTGGTTTATTGCTGTGATGCTGTTCGAGTAGATTGCCGCCCGCGTCATAACTCCAGCTCTGGCTGTAGGGTTGCAATCGACTCGGATCCAGAGGCGAGATCAGCGCCGGTAGCGCCGGGCCATTGACCGCTGAAGCCACTTCACGCCCAGTTGCGCTGATCAGTTGATAGAGCGTGTCGTACCAATAGCGATTAATCGGTTCGATACGTTGGTTGGCGAACCAACTGACGGGCTGGGACTTATCGGTCAGGCAGAGGATGTTGCCCACAGGGTCATAGTCGTAATGCAGCTCTTGCAGGTTCCACGCGCCTTTGCACGCAAGCAGGCGCTGCAGTCGACCGTCGGCGGGATCGAAGACACTGGAACTGATGACGCCATTGCCTGCCCTCTCGTACTCAACCTGACCGAAAGCGTTATAAGCGATATCACTGACTAACAAGTGCTCCGGCTTGCCGGCCACCTTCAACCAGGTGCTCTGTAATTGCCCTTGAGCGCTGTAGGCATAACGCCGTGTGTGCCCCGCTGCATCCATCTGGTCAAGCACGCCACCCGATGCATCGTATTGCCAGCGGGTGATGTAGGTTTTGTCCGCACCCTGTTCCAGTAAGGCATTTTGTTGGTTTTCGGGCCACCCAGAGTGATCCAATTCTGCCAGAAAGCGCCGCGACTCCATGATCGGCTTGCCTTGTAGGGTGTAGTCAGTCACCTCACGTGCACCGGCGGTATCCATATGACGAATCAACCGACCGCATTGATTCCGAGCGCTGGTCTCTACTTCGGCTGCGCCATAATACAAACGCTCCACACACTTTGTGGCTTCTTCGACAGTCAGCAGCCTGCCCATCGAGTCGTATTCAAAGCGCGCCGTGTTACCTGCCTCGTCCCAGCTTTGCCGGACCTGTGCCGCCTCATCCGGCAACGTCAGCCGCCAGCCGGCATCCACGCTGACGGTCAACAGGGATAACCCCGACAGGCCGCGAATTCGAATCATCGAGGCAATTGGCGCAGGACCTGCCCCCAAACGAGCATCCCAATTTGCCACTGATCGTCCCGCCACATCGAAAGTTTCGCGTGTCACGCGTGTCTCGGGCGGTGCATCACTGCTGCTCTTGCGGTAATAGGCAACGCAAGCAACGGTCAATCCACGACTGTCGATAACAGCGATTGTCGGGGTGTTGCGGTGCAAAGCGTATGCAGATTCCATGTGCGGGGCACTCGATGCGCAATCACTTGAGCTTAGACGACGATGCTACGGATCGCTGGAGGCGGATCACGGCAACCTGACCTTCAACACCAGCTTGCCTTCGATCAACTGGAAACAACCCCGCAATCCGCGTCGCCAATACCTCACCCACCCGCTGATCCTCGCGCAACCCCAACGACCGGCTCATTCCACGGCTCCAATATCAAAGGCCAGCGGCTTGGCGGTTTTCTGCCCGAACCCGTACCAGTCCAGCTTGCGGGTCAGCACCATAAACACGCCCAGCAGACCGAACAACAGCAGCGAGCCCATCAACAACGCGTAATCCTCGGCACTCAGCAAGCCGTAGAGCAAGCCATACAACGCCGCCAGCCCCGCCGAAAAACTCAAACCGTGATGCACGCTGCGCAGCACATGACAGACATAGAAACCGATCAACAACACACAGCCACTCGCCGACAGCAGATATGCCAAGGCAAAGCCAATGTGCTCGGACAGCGACAGCAACAACAAGTAGAAAAACGCCAGCGCCACGCCGACCAGCGCGTATTGCACCGGGTGTACCGCCAGGCTTTTCAGCACTTCGAAGAGGAAGAAACCGGCGAAGGTCAGGACGATGAACAGCAGCGCATATTTGATTGCCCGGTCGCTTTTCAGGTACTGGTCCACCGGGTCGATGAAACTCACGCCGAAGCTGCGACCGCTGAACGCCTCGCACTGGCCGCCAGACACGCAACTGTTCAATGCCTCTTGCAGGTTGGTGGAGAAAAACGAGGTTTGCCAATTGGCGGTGAAACCCTGATCGGTGATTTCACGCTGGGCCGGCAGGTAGTTACCGATGAAGCTTGGATGAGGCCAATTGGCGGCCAGTGAAACCTTGCTGGTCTTGCCCACCGGGAGAATCTGCAACTGGCCGGTGCCTTGCAGGCGCAAGTCGAAACCGAAGGCCAGTTCCGTGGCCTGTTTGGTATCCAGCGCTGGCAGCGTCACGTGCACGCCCTCACCCAACCAGCCCACCTGGCTACCCGGTACAAAATCCAGGCTCTGGCCATTGAGTTCGAGTTTCAATGCATTCTCGATGCCGCGAATGTCGCTGATGCCGACGGCCAGGAACGGTTGGTCGAAGCGGTAATCGGCGAAGTCCTCCTTGATGCCCAGTTGCGCCGGGACCGAGAAATGCCCGCTGATGCGGTTGTCGGCATGAAACAGCCGCGCCTCGTAGATACCCCGGGCGCGCAGTTCGGTCTGGACCTGGCCGTCCAGTTCGAAGCGCTCCGGCAGGAAATACAAACGCCCACGTTCCTCGCCGACGTCCTGGTAACGCTGGTTGGTTTTTTCGTTGGTTTTCCAGGTACGTACCGTTTTGCGATAGGGCACCACCATCAGCGGGCCGCTCAGTTGCTGGCTGTAACTGGAACTGCGGGCGATGTCTTCGAGCACACCATCGCGCAGTTGTTGCCGATCCTGGATCACACCGTTGATCATCAGCAACGGGATCAGCAGCAACAGAATCAAAAGGGCAATCGCCCCGAGTTTTAGGGTCAGGCTACGGTTCATGGGACTCTCCCTGTTTGGATGGGGAAAGTCTGGAGTCGGTGTGTGGGAGTTTTATGGGGGGAATGTGGAGAGTGTGTGGAGACTGGGCTGGCCCCATCGCGAGCAGGCTCGCTCACACATTTGATCTTCGGTTCGCATATATTTTGTGTTCGCTGGAGATCCCTTGTGGGAGCGAGCCTGCTCGCGATGGCCGCGACTCGGTCCTAAGGCAGGCGCAACGTGACCTCCACGCCGCCGTCGACATTACCGATACTCATCGCACCGCCATGCAACTTGACCACCTCTTCAACGAAGTTAAGCCCCAACCCCGTACTTTTACGCCCACTGTCCGGACGCGGCAGTGAGTAGAAGCGCTCGCTCAAGCGCGGCAATGCATAGTCGGGAATCGCCTCGGCCTGGTTGAACAGCCTGAACTCAATCTGCTCACCGAGTCGTTCGGCGCTGAATCGCAGCACGCCTCGAGCCGGGGTGAAGTCCAAGGCATTCTCCAGCAGATTGCCCAGCGCCTGGCGCAACAGAAACGGTTCGCCGAGCAGGTTCAGATCCGCTGCAATTTGCTGTTCCACACGCAACTGCTTGCCTTCGATTCGCGCAGCCTGCGCGCTCAACAGCTCATCTACCAAATCCGCCAACGGCACCGCCACGCGCTCTTCCAGCCCTTGGCGCTGTTCGACCTGCGCGAGGTTCAACAGTCGTTCGATCAACTGCTGCATGCGCGCACTTTCGCTGTCGATGTTGCTGACGAAACGCTGCTGCTGAGCCAGCGGCATCTCACCTTGCAGTAACTCCGCCGCACCACGAATCGCCGCCAGCGGGCTTTTCAATTCATGGGTCAGGGTGTGCACATAACGCTCGACGTAGGCTTTGCCCTCAAGCTGGGTGCGCATCTGCTCCACCGCCGTGGCCAGTTGTTCCAGCTCGCCGCCACGATAATGCGGTACCTCGACCCGCCGGCCTTCGCTGACTGCCTGGGCATACGCCGTCAACCGTCGCAGCGCCGCGCTCAGCCACCACGACAACAACGCACCGAATAGCAAACCGAGGCCTATCAGCCCGGCGCCATAAATCAGCAATCGCCGCTCGGTGCGATCAACGTAGGGCTGCAGCGAGCTGTTGGGCTTGGCCACCGTCACCACACCGATGATTTGGCCGTTGTCGCGAATCGGTGCCCCGACATGCATCACCGACGAGTTCGAATCATCCGGGTCGCTGCGCGTCGAACGAGCGCCGTACTCGCCGCGCAAGGTCAGGTAGACGTCGTTCCAGCGCGAGTAGTCCTGGCCCACCGCGATGCCGCTGGAATCCAGCACCACAATGCCCTTGGCATCGGTGACGTAAATCCGGTGGTTGACCTGATTCTTCGGCATGCCCCAGATTTTCGCCTTCGGTTGCCGCTCACCGTAAGCCTTGAGCAACTCCGGCCAGCGGTTCTGGCTGAGGGTGCCGGCCTTGAAGTCGTCGCGCAGGATCTCGGCCATCAGGTTGGCGGTGTCCACCAGGGTTTCTTCGGTGGACTGGCGCACGCCGGGGCGGATTTCTTCCATCACGGTGTTGAGCACGAAGTAGCCGGTCAGGCCGATGAACAGCACGTAGACCAGAAAAATCCGGATCCCCAGGGGCATCAGCTGTGCACCGGGCTGTAGCTGTAACCGAGGCCGCGGTGAGTCTGGATCGGCTCGGCGTCGGCCTTCACCTGGCGCAATTTGGCGCGCACGCTCTTGATGTGGCTGTCGATGCTGCGCTCGTAGCCGGCATCGGCGGCCACACCCAGTGCATCGAGCAATTGCTCGCGGCTGAAGACTCGCTCGGGTTGCTCGAGCAGGCATTGCAGCAAACGAAACTCATGGCGAGTCAGGCTCAGGGGCTGACTGCGATAGCTGATCTGCACCCGTTCACTGTCGATGCGAAACAGCACGGACGCCACCTCCGCCACCGGTCGTGGCGCCATACGCTTGAGAATCGCCCTGACCCGCGCCGCCACTTCCCGGGGGCTGAACGGTTTGACCACGTAGTCGTCGGCACCGATTTCCAGGCCCACCACCCGATCGATCTCTGCATCACGGGCGCTGAGGAAAATCACCGGCACTTCGCTGAAACGCCGCAACTGCTTGCAGGTCTCAAAGCCGCTGATGTCTGGCAGGCCGATATCGAGGATGATCAGGTCGGCAGGCGTGGCGCGCTGATGTTCAAGCGCCGCCGCGCCAAGGCTCAACCAAGTGGTAGTGAAGCCCTCGCCCTGCAAGGCGAAAATCAGGGTGTCGGCAATCGCCGCTTCGTCTTCGACAATCAGGATATGAGGCATGGCGTCCGAGCCCGCTAGTTAAGTGGGCGAACGGTGCCCCAAGGCTGATTCGCCGTCAATCAGCAGTCGGGTTTGTCTGCCGTAAAACGCCGTGCCGGGTTCACTGCAGCACCGAATTCACGCAGCGCTTTGGCGCCGATCAGCAACGGGTAATTGAAGCTGCTGCGGTCGGTGAGGTTGACCTCGACGGTGCGCTTGACGTTGCCCAGGCACAGTTCCAGATCAACCACTGGCCGCTTGGTGGGTTCGATCGCTTCCTTGTCATCCTCGTCTTCTTCGGAGCGGGTCTTGATCTTGCTGATCCGCGCGATCTTGTGTTCGTAGACCTTGTTGCTGGCACCTTTGGTGGCGAGGCGGAAACGCACCCATTCGTCGCCATCGCGGGTGAAGGTTTCGATGTCTTTGGCCGACAGCGACGCGGTCAGGGCGCCGGTGTCCATTTTGGCCTTGAGGACTTCGCCGCCGATTTCCGGCAGCGCGATGTATTCATAACGCCCGTACAGGGTCGGCTCGGCGGCCAGAATCGGCAGGGCCACGAGGGAAAGTAGTGCTAGGAGAGATTTCACGTAGGGGGGCTTCCTTAGGGAATGTGGAGGCATGGCCGAATTCTAGACCGTAAAAAACAACGATAGTTGGTCCGCCTCACACCTATGTGGCGAGGGAGCTTGCTTGTGGCGAGGAGGCTTGCCCCCGTTCGGCTGCGCAGCAGTCGTAAAACGGTCTATATGGTGTACCTGAAAAATCGCGGGGCCTGGTTTTGGGAGTCCTTCGGCCTCCAACGGGGGCAAGCCCCCTCGCCACAGAGAACTCATAACGCTGGAAGCATACCGCCACAAACGTGAAACATTCGTCACCACCAATTTGGCCTGTCGCCTGAAGCTGCTTATCATGGCGCGCCCAAACGCTTTCAAGAGTTACTTATGCGCCGCCTGCTCACCGGCTGTTTCGTTACCCTGCTGCTGTTGCTAAACACCCTGGTGCTGTTCGGGCCTTTGATGGTGTTCGCCCTGTTGAAACTGCTCCTGCCCGGGCGCTTCCGCGATTACGCTTCCTGGACGGTGATGTGGATTGCCGAAACCTGGGCCGAGATCGACAAGCTGATCTTCCGACTGTGCATCCCCACCCAATGGGACATTCGCGGCGGCGATGATCTGCGCCGCGACACCTCGTATCTGGTGATCGGCAACCATCAATCCTGGGTCGATATTCCGGCACTGATCCAGACGCTTAACCGGCGCACGCCGTTTTTCAAATTCTTCCTCAAGAAAGAACTGATCTGGGTGCCGTTCCTGGGCCTGGCCTGGTGGGCGTTGGACTATCCGTTCATGAAGCGCTACACCAAGGCGTTTCTGGCAAAGAACCCAGAGTTGGCCGGCAAGGATCTGGAGATCACTAAAGAAGCCTGCGAGCTGTACAAGCGTCAGCCAGTGACGGTGGTCAATTACCTGGAAGGCACTCGATACACCTCGGCGAAAAGCGCCCAGCAGCAGTCACCGTTCACCCACCTCCTCAAGCCCAAGGCTGGCGGCGTGGCTTTTGTGCTGGCGGCGATGGGTGAACAGCTGGATGCCGTTCTCGATGTGACAGTGGTGTACCCACAGCAGAAGATTCCGGGATTTTGGGATTTGATCAGCGGCAACGTGCCGAGGGTGATCATCGATATCCAGACCCGCGAGCTGGACCCGGCGCTGTGGCAAGGTGATTACGAAAACGATGCGGCGTTTCGCGAAAAGGTCCAGAACTGGGTCAACCAGCTCTGGATCGAAAAAGACCGGCGCATCAAGGCGCTACGCGCCGAAGGCTGACTCAGCTACCGGTTCCCGCGCCCCAGATCCCGCCGAGGTTTTGCAGCAGCGAACCGGCAACGCCTTGCTGACCGAGGTATTGCAGGATTACCGGAGCAAACTGGCCGATCATGCCGCTGTCCATGCCCAACGCGCTGAAGGCGTTGTTCAGGTCGTTGGTGTCCTTGACGTTACCCAGCAAGCCGTCGAGCAACGCATTCTTGTCCGACCCCGCGCCGAGCAACCCGCCCAGACCGTTCAGGCCACCGATGGCGCTGTTGCCAGCGATTTGACTGAGGCCCGGCACGTTTTTACTCAGCTCGGAGAAGTCTTCGCCGCTGAGTTGATTCCTGGCCAACCCCAACATCGCACCAGCACCGCCGACAGCCTGCTCCGGAGTGATGTCGAGCTGCGAGCCCAAGGTGTTGAGCAACCCGGCCGCCTTGGGTGCCGCCGCCACAGCGCCATCGCCCTGGTTGCCTTGGTTGCCCTGCATCGCCGAAACCACATTGGCCGCATCGCTGAGGCTGAACTCTGCAAAGGCCGGGCTGGCGGCCAGCGTCGTCAACGAAGCGACAGCCATGAGCGATGCCAGTGCAAAACCGCGTGAAACTTTCATCCAGACATCCTCTAGTGGCATGAAAACCGCCCGGTAACGAGGCGGAAAAACTGCCAATTTGACCGGACATCCGTCGGCATGTTCCCCCGTCACGTCTATGAAACGTGAAACCCCGGACTCACGCGATGAATGGCATACAGGCACCCGGATCTGGAGGAAGAACTGAGGCGACTTTTGTGGCGAGGGGGGTTGTCACAAAGCCCCCTCACCACAGGGTTAGTGTGACGCATAAAAAAACGGCGACCCGAGGGTCGCCGTTTTGCTTTGCGTGAAGCCTTACGCCGCGCTGAACAACTTGTGCGGATCGATCACAAACTTCTTCGGCACGCCCGCATCGAACTCGCCATAACCACGTGGCGCGTCATCCAGGCTGATGACTTCAACACCCACGATGTCGGCAATCTTGATGCGATCCCACATGATCGCCTGCATCAGTTGGCGGTTGTACTTCATCACTGGCGTCTGGCCGGTGTGGAAGCTGTGGGATTTAGCCCAACCCAAACCGAAGCGAATGCTCAGGCTACCCATTTTCGCGGCTGCATCCACAGCACCCGGGTCTTCAGTCACGTACAGGCCAGGGATACCGATTTTGCCGGCCACGCGAACCACGCCCATCAGCGAGTTGAGCACGGTCGCCGGAGCTTCGTGTTTCACGCCGTCATGGCCATGACCACGGGCTTCGAAGCCTACGGCGTCGACAGCGCAATCCACTTCAGGCTCGCCCAACAGCGCAGCGATCTGTTCGTGCAGTGGGGTATCCAGGGACAGGTCGGCGATTTCGAAACCCTGCGCCTTGGCATGCGCCAAGCGGACAGTGTTGACGTCACCGATGATCACCACTGCAGCGCCCAACAGGCGAGCAGAAGCGGCAGCCGCCAGACCGACTGGACCGGCACCGGCGATGTATACAGTGCTGCCAGGGCCAACGCCGGCGGTCACTGCACCGTGGTAACCGGTCGGCAGGATGTCGGAGAGGCAGGTCAGGTCGCGGATTTTTTCCATTGCGCGATCGCGATCAGGCAGCTTCAGCAGGTTGAAGTCGGCGTACGGCACCATCGCGTACTCAGCCTGACCACCGGTCCAGTCGCCCATGTCGACATAACCATAAGCACCGCCCGGACGCGCCGGGTTAACGCTGAGGCAGACACCGGTGTGCATCTCTTTGCAGGAACGGCAGCGCCCGCAAGCTACGTTGAACGGTACGGACACCAGGTCGCCGATTTGCAGGTTCTCGACGTCGCTGCCTTTCTCGATCACTTCACCGGTGATCTCGTGGCCGAGCACCAGACCGGTCTGAGCAGTGGTACGGCCGCGCACCATGTGCTGGTCGGAACCACAGATGTTGGTGGAAACCACACGCAGGATGACGGCGTGGTTAATCTTCCTGCCGCGCGGGTCCTGCATTTTCGGATAGTCGATTTTTTGTATTTCGACTTTGCCATTGCCGAGATACACCACACCACGATTGCCAGACATGCTTTCACCTCGCTGTTGTTTTTATGTAGCGGTCGCGTCGCCATGGATCGGCGGCGCGTTGATTGCTCGGGTTATTGCCTGTGTCTTTTTGCGTTGTCTGTCAGGGCCTCATCGCGGGCAAGCCCGCTCCCACAGGTCTTTGTGTCGTTCACAAATGTCGGGCACACCTCAGCTCACTGTGGGAGCGGGCTTGCCCGCGATGGCGATCTAAAGAACGACCGTGCGATTGGCGTTCAAAAACACGCGTCGTTCAATGTGATAACCAACAGCCCGCGCCAGCGTCAGCCCTTCGATATCCCGCCCTTTGGCGATCAAATCTTCGGGGTAATGGCTGTGATCCACAGCCTCCACGCCCTGGGCGATGATCGGGCCTTCGTCCAGGTCGTTGTTGATGTAGTGCGCCGTGGCGCCGACCAGTTTCACGCCCTTGTTGTAGGCCTGGTGATAGGGCTTCGCACCCTTGAAACCCGGCAGTAGGGAGTGATGAATGTTGATCGCCTTGCCATCGAGTTTGCGGCACAGCTCTGGCGACAGAACTTGCATGTAGCGGGCAAGAATCACCAGTTCGGCGCCGGACTCTTCGACCACCTGCCAGACCTGACGCTCCTGCGACGGTTTGTCGTTCGGGTCCAGCGGGAAATGGTAGTACGGAATCTGGTGCCAGTCGGCCAACGGCTTGAGGTCCGGGTGGTTGGAGACCACGGCGACCACGTCCATCGACAACTGGCCGATGCGCTGGCGGTAGAGCAAGTCGTTGAGGCAGTGATCGGCCTTGGAGACCATGATCACCACTTTTGGCCGGTGGTGCGGCGGGGTCAGCTCGAAGACCATCCCGAAGGCGTCACCACGCTCTGCCAAACCGGCGCGAAAAGCTTGTTCGTCGAAGCCATCGGGCTGACGAAATTCCACGCGAATGAAGAAACGGCCCGAGAGCCGGTCATCGAAGGAATGGTGCTCGGTGACGTAGCAGCCCTGCTCGAACAGAAAGCGGGTCACCGCATCCACGGTGCCGAGGACGCTAGGGCAATCGGCGGTCAGAATCCATGTGTCTGGGGCGCGGCTCATAGTGCGGTGACTCCTGTTCGAAAATACCTAGGCGACTGCGAAGACCTGTGCCGAGGGAGCTTGCTCCCGCTGGGTTGCGAAGCAACCCCTATTTCAGCAACCGCATTCCTGCAGAAGGAACGCGGACTCAGGTTTTACGACTGCTGCGCAGCCGAGCGGGAGCAAGCTCCCTCGCCACAATTACGCCTGGACGCTAAGCCCGTACTCAGCGGCCGCATCCTGCAACCACAACCACCAGTAATCCGAGAAGCTACGGCGGATCAGCAGTTCCCAGGTGTCTTCAGCGGTATGGCGGATCACCAGTTGCGACTTGGCAAACACGGTGCCGACAGCCTTGCCCACCGGGAAGCTGTTGGGGTGCACGTCATAGCTGGTGGATTTCATCAGCACCTGACGTACGTTCGGGCCGCTGAGTTCGAGGATCTGCTGGCCGCCGCTGACGTTGACGATCTGGATGTGCAGGTCACCCAGTGCTTCACGCAGCTTTTTCTCGGCAGCGAATTCTTCGCCGGTCGGCACGATCAGCAGCCATTCATCCGGCCCCATCCATTGCAGGCTGGTTTCACCTTTGATCACCACGGTCAGCGCGGCTGGCAGTTCCAGGCCGAGGGCCTTGTGCACGCCGGCGGCGAATGCCGGGTCGTGCCCATCGCCACGGATGGTCAGGTGACCGAGGAGTTTTTTCTCACGCACGATCACGCCGGCGTTCTTGCGACCCTTGCCCACCAGGCTGGCGAGGTCGGCATGATGCAGCGACGACTCGGCCTTGGCCCCGGAGGTTGGGCGTTGTTGGTAAACATTGGCTGCGGTCATAAAGCACCTGTTCCTGAATTCAATTTCCTGTGGGAGCGTGCCCGCGATGGGAGCAACTCGGTCTGCCTGTGGCACCGCGTTATCGTTCATCGCGGGCAAGCCCGCTCCCACAGGGGACTGTGGTGTTACACGTTCTGGCGATCGCCTTTCGGATCGAAGAACACCGAAGAAACGATTTCCGCCTCGATCACGCTGCCGTCGGCCAGCGGTGCGAACACACGCTCACCCATGCGCTTCAGACCGCCCTTGACCACACCCATGGCAAACGAATAGCCGAGGGAGTTGTGCAGGTAGCTGGAAGTCACGTGACCGACCATCGTCATCGGGATGGTTTGCTTGGTGTTGAACACCAGTTGCGCACCTTCCGGCAGCCATTTGGTCGGATCGATCGGCTTCAGACCGACCAGCTGTTTGCGCTGATCACGCACGCAGTCTTCGCGGTTCATGCCACGCCAGCCGATCCACGAGAACGGTTTGGTGCGACCGACACACCAGCCCATGTTCAGGTCGTCCGGGGTCATCGAGCTGTCAGTGTCCTGGCCAACGATGATGAAGCCCTTCTCCGCCCGCAGTACGTGCATGGTTTCGGTGCCGTACGGGGTCAGGTTGTACTTCTTGCCGGCCTCGACGATTTTCTCGAGCACGCCCATTGCATAGTCGGCCTGCACGTTGACTTCGTACGACAGCTCACCGGTAAACGAAATCCGGAATACCCGCGCCGGCACACCGCCGACCAGAGCTTCTTTCCAGGTCATGAACGGGAAGGCTTCGTTGCTCAAGTCGATGTCGGTGACTTCGCTGAGCAGCTTGCGGCTGTTCGGCCCCGACAGGGTCATGGTCGCCCAGTGGTCAGTCACGGAAGTGAAGTACACCTTCAGGTCTGGCCATTCGGTCTGATGGTAGATTTCCAGCCATTGCAGCACGCGTGCAGCGCCGCCGGTGGTGGTGGTCATCACGAAGTGGTTATCGGCGAGGCAGGCGGTTACGCCGTCGTCGAACACCATGCCGTCTTCTTTGCACATCAGGCCGTAGCGGGCCTTGCCCACGTCGAGTTTGGTCCAGGCGTTGGTGTAGATGCGGTTGAGGAACTCACGCGTGTCCGGGCCCTGGATGTCGATCTTGCCCAGGGTCGAAGCGTCCAGCAGGCCGACGCTGTCGCGCACGGCTTTGCATTCGCGCTTCACGGCGGCATGCAGGTCTTCACCGTTTTTCGGGAAGTACCATGGACGTTTCCACTGACCGACGTCTTCAAACTCGGCGCCGTTCTTCACGTGCCAATGATGCAGCGCGGTGAAACGAACCGGCTCGAAGATGTGCCCACAGTGACGACCGGCCACGGCGCCGAAGGTCACCGGCGTGTAGTTCGGACGGAACATGGTGGTGCCCATCTGCGGGATGGTCACGTTCAGCGAACGGGCGGCAATGGCCAGACCGTTGACGTTACCGAGCTTGCCCTGATCGGTGCCAAAGCCCAGCGCGGTGTAGCGTTTAACGTGCTCGACCGACTCGAAGCCTTCGCGGGTCGCCAGTTCGATGGCGGCAGCGGTGACGTCGTTTTGCAGGTCGACGAATTGCTTCGGCGCCCGTGCGGTGGCTTTTTCGTGAGGCACCTGGAACAGCGCCAACGTCGGTTCTTCCAGACGGCTCAGGGCTTTCGGCAAGGTCGCTTCGACCCCGCTGAAACCGGCTTCGCTGGCGGCGCGAGCGCCCCCTTCAAAACCATCGGCCAGCGAATCGCCGAGGCCGTAGACGCCGTTGATGCCACCGACGCACACGCGTTTTTGCGGTGCTTCGCCCGGTACGAAACCGAGGATGTCTTCACGCCAGATCGGCTTGCCACCCAAGTGCGACGCCAGGTGAACCACCGGGCTGTAGCCGCCGGAACTGGCGACCAGGTCGCAATCGAGCCATTCGCCTGGGCTGGTGACGGTGTGCGCTTTTACATCAATCGCTGCAACACGAGCGGCGGTGACGTGCTTGCTGCCACGGGCTTCGATCACGGCGCTACCGGTCAGGATGCGGATGCCTTTGGCGCGCGCTTCTTCCACCAGCGCACCGCGAGGGTTGCTGCGGGCATCGGCGATCGCCACCACTTGCAGACTGGCGTCGAGCCAATCCAGCGCTACGCGGTAGGCATGGTCGTTGTTGGTCGACAGCACCAGTTTCTTGCCCGGTGCCACGCCGTAACGGCGCACGTAAGTCGACACAGCGCCGGCAAGCATGTTGCCCGGCACGTCGTTGTTGCCGTAAACCAGTGGACGCTCATGAGTACCGGTCGCCAGCACTACACGCTTGGCGCGAACCCGGTGGATGCGCTGACGCACCTGGCCGATCGGGGCGCGATCGCCGAGGTGATCGGTGAGGCGCTCGTGAATGGTCAGGAAGTTATGGTCGTGGTAACCGTTGACCGTGGCGCGCGGTAACAGCAGCACGTCCGGGGTGTTTTTCAGCTCGGCGATGACGCTGGCGACCCACTCGGTGGCAGGCTTGCCGTCGAGGCTTTCGCGGGAATCGAGCAGGCTGCCGCCGAACTCTTCCTGCTCATCGGCCAGGATCACACGCGCACCGCTACGGGCAGCCGCCAGTGCAGCTGCCAGACCCGCAGGGCCAGCGCCGACGATCAGCACGTCGCAGTGCTGGTTCATGTAGTCGTAGGTGTCCGGATCGTTCTCGGTCGGCGAGCGGCCAAGGCCGGCAGCCTTACGAATGTACTTCTCGTAGGTCATCCAGAACGATTGCGGGTACATGAAGGTTTTGTAGTAGAAGCCCGGCGGCATCAGCTTGCCGCCGACCTTGCCGAGAATCCCCATCATGTCGTTGTTCACGCTCGGCCAGCCGTTGGTGCTGGTGGCGACCAGGCCTTGATACAGCGCTTGTTGCGTGGCGCGTACGTTCGGGATCTGCGTGGCTTCGGTCGCACCGATCTGCAGCACAGCGTTCGGCTCTTCGGCACCGGCGGCGAAGATGCCGCGCGGGCGCGAATATTTGAAGCTGCGGCCGATGATGTCGACACCGTTGGCCAGCAAGGCTGCGGCCAGGGAGTCACCTTCAAAGCCTTTGTAGACCTGGCCGTTGAAGGTGAAGCTCAGCACTTTGTTACGGTCGATCCGTCCGCCGTTGGACAGGCGATTGATCTGGCTCATACCTTCTCTCCCAGAGCCGTGGCGGCCGCTTTCGGGCTGTCGGTCTTGTCGGTGAACTGCGGCTTGGCGCCGATCTTGTAGGTTTCGAGAATCTCGTAGGTCACGGTGTCACGGGTGGCGTTGAAGTACTGACGGCAACCGGCGACGTGATCCCACAGTTCGTGGTGCAGACCGCGAGGGTTGTCGCGGAAGAACATGTAATCGCCCCACTCCTCGTCGGTGCAGCTGTTCGGATCCAGTGGACGCGGGATGTGCGCCTGGCCGGATGCGTGGAATTCCTCTTCGGAGCGCAGTTCGCCGCAGTGAGGACAGAAGATATGCAACATGGGGATTTCTCCTGTTAGTGGGCAACCGCAGCAGCGCCGTGTTCGTCGATCAACGCACCGTTGTGGAAACGGTCGATGGAGAAAGGTGCGGCCAATGGGTGCATTTCACCCTTGGCCAGGCTTGCGGCAAACACGTTGCCCGAGCCAGGTGTTGCCTTGAAGCCACCGGTGCCCCAACCGCAGTTGAAGAACATGTTCGGTACCGGGGTTTTCGAAATGATCGGGCACGCATCCGGCGTGGTGTCGACGATGCCGCCCCACTGACGGTTCATGCGTACGCGCGACAGCACCGGGAACATCTCGACGATGGCCTGAATGGTGTGCTCGATCACCGGGTACGAACCACGCTGGCCGTAGCCGTTGTAGCCGTCGATACCGGCGCCGATCACCAGGTCGCCCTTGTCGGACTGGCTGATGTAACCGTGTACGGCGTTGGACATGATCACGCTGTCGATAATCGGCTTGATCGGCTCGGATACCAGCGCTTGCAGCGGGTGCGATTCGATCGGCAGACGGAAACCGGCGAGTTTGGCCATGTGCCCGGAGTTACCGGCGGTGACCACACCGACGCGCTTGGCGCCGATGAAACCCTTGTTGGTTTCAACACCGATGCACACACCGTTTTCCTTGCGGAAGCCGATCACTTCGGTCTGTTGAATCAGGTCCACGCCCAAGGCGTCGGCGGCACGGGCAAAGCCCCATGCCACGGCATCGTGACGGGCCACGCCGCCGCGACGCTGGACGGTTGCGCCCATCACCGGGTAGCGAGTGTTCTTGGAGCAGTCGAGGTACGGAATCTCGTCGGCTACCTGTTTGGCATCGAGCAGTTCGCCGTCCACGCCGTTGAGGCGGTTGGCGCTGACCCGACGCTCGGAATCACGAATGTCTTGAAGCGTGTGGCACAAGTTGTAAACGCCACGCTGGGAGAACATCACGTTGTAGTTCAGGTCCTGGGACAGGCCTTCCCACAGTTTCATCGCGTGTTCGTACAGGTGCGCCGACTCGTCCCACAGGTAGTTGGAGCGAACGATGGTGGTGTTGCGCGCGGTGTTACCGCCGCCCAACCAGCCTTTCTCGACCACGGCCACGTTGGTGATGCCGTGTTCCTTGGCCAGGTAGTAGGCGGTCGCCAGACCATGCCCGCCACCGCCGACGATGACCACGTCATAGACCTTTTTAGGGGTCGGCGTGCGCCACATCTTCTGCCAGTTTTCGTGATGGCTGAGGGAGTGTTTGAAGAGGCCGAAGCCCGAATAGCGTTGCATAGTCATTTACTCCAAAACCGCGCTCAGCGATAAACCGGGAAGTCCGCGCACAGGGCCGCCACTTGCTGCGCGACATTGGCCTCGACATCGGCGTCGCCGAGGTTGTCGAGGATGTCGCAGATCCAGCCGGCCAGTTCAGTGCACTGGGTAACCTTGAAGCCACGAGTGGTCACCGCCGGGGTGCCGATACGCAGGCCGGAGGTCACGAACGGCGACTGTGGATCATTCGGGACAGCGTTCTTGTTCACAGTGATGTGGGCGCGACCGAGTGCTGCGTCCGCCTCTTTGCCGGTGAGGCCCTGACGGATCAGGCTGACCAGGAACAGGTGGTTATCGGTGCCGCCGGACACTACATCGTAGCCGCGTTTGATAAATACGCCGGCCATGGCCTGGGCGTTGTCGATCACTTGTTGCTGGTAAGCCTTGAAGCCAGGCTCCAACGCTTCCTTGAAGCACACCGCCTTACCGGCGATCACGTGCATCAGCGGGCCGCCCTGAGCACCCGGGAAGACTGCCGCGTTGAGCTTCTTCTCGATTTCTTCGTTGGACTTGCACAGGATCAGGCCGCCACGTGGACCGCGCAGGGTCTTGTGGGTGGTGGTGGTGACCACATCGGCATACGGCAGCGGATTCGGGTACAGACCGGCAGCGACCAGACCGGCGACGTGAGCCATGTCGACGAACAGCAGCGCACCGACCTTGTCAGCGATCTGGCGGAAGCGTGGGAAGTCGAGGGTCTTGGAGTAGGCCGAGAAGCCGGCGACGATCATCTTCGGCTTGCATTCGACGGCCAGGCGCTCCACTTCGTCGTAATCGATCAGACCGGTTTTGGTGTCGATACCGTACTGCACGGCGTTGTACAGCTTGCCCGAGGACGACACCTTGGCACCGTGGGTCAGGTGACCACCGTGGGCCAGGCTCATGCCCAGAATGGTGTCGCCGGCTTGCAGCAGGGCCAGGTACACGGCGCTGTTGGCCGAGGAACCGGAGTGCGGCTGCACGTTGGCGTAATCGGCGCCGAACAGTTGCTTGGCGCGTTCGATGGCCAGGGCTTCAACCTTGTCCACGTGCTCGCAACCACCGTAGTAGCGCTTGCCCGGATAGCCTTCGGCGTACTTGTTGGTCAGGCCGCTGCCCTGCGCTTCCATGACGCGTTTGCTGGTGTAGTTCTCTGACGCGATCAGCTCGATGTGATCTTCCTGGCGTTGCTCCTCGGCATTCATCGCCGCCAGCAGTGCATCGTCGTAACCCTTGATCTGGTCTTGCTTGCTGAACATCGCGTCTCTCCCAGCGGCATCTATGCGCCATTCGTCTCGGTAAGGCACTGGCGTTACGGCAGTGCCCTTTGGATGCGATGGTATGACCGGCGCAGACAGGTCAAATGCCTATGGACGCCACGCAAAGGTGCGTTTACGACATGGGCCAGAAAGGCAGGACCAGGGAAGGCTCTTGTGGCGAAGGAGCTTGCTCCCGCTCGGCTGCGCAGCAGTCGTAAAAACGACCAACACGATCAACCTGACGAACCGCATGCACTGGGTTTGGGGCTGCTACGCAGCCCAGCGGGAGCAAGCTCCCTCGCCACAAGAGTATGGGGCTCAGGCGATGAGTTGGCGCAAGGCCAGAAGCACGAGGAAATGCGCGGGATAGAGCGCGTAAGCCCAGCGACGCATCGGCGGTGGCCGGATGCCTTGGGCATGTCGCAAGAGCAACAGCCCCAGCAATGGCGCAATCAGACAAGCGGCAATGCCGAGCATCGCTGCGCTGCTATGAAGTCGTGCAGCGTAATACAGCACTTGCCATTGATTGGCCGCCAGACAGACCAGCCCCGGCAGCAGGCTGAAATACCAGGGCCGTTGGATCACCAGCAACATCGCCAGCGGCAACAGCACGCCGAAGAACCCGAACATCAGTCGCTCCGGGAACAGTGCTGCCAGCAACAAGGCACCGGCCGCCAATAGTCGCGATTGAAGCATCCTGTTCTGCCAGCCACGGGCGACCAACAAACCCAGAACCAACGTGGGCAACACGTTCAAGGTGTTGTGATCAGGAATGTACATCCGGTAGGGAATTTCGCTCAGAGCGCTAAACAGCAACAACCAACCGAGGTAACGCCACTGGCCATCCGTCGTTACTGCACGGGTTCGCGACAGGTTCGCCGCCATCGCCAGACAGAACCACGGGAACGCCAACCTACCCGGCACATACAGCAGATCGATGGAATAACCGACATATCGCAGGTGATCGAGCACCATGCTCAGCAGCGCGAGCCACTTGAGCAGATCCAGCGCCCCATCCCGTTGCGTCATGTGCATAATTGCCCGTCAACCGTGTATTTTTCTGACAGCAACATCCCGTGTGCTCCCCGGACGATCTTCGGTAAAGTGCGCACCATCATTGACCACGAAGCTCTTCACCATAAGAGCCTCGATTACGGAAGCCGGCCATGACCGATAAGAGCCAACAATTCGCCAGCGACAACTATTCCGGTATCTGCCCTGAAGCCTGGGCTGCCATGGAACAGGCCAACCACGGCCACCAGCGCGCTTATGGCGACGATGAGTGGACCGCACGCGCAGCGGATCAATTCCGCAAACTGTTCGAAACCGACTGCGAAGTGTTCTTCGCCTTCAACGGCACCGCGGCCAACTCATTAGCCCTGTCATCACTGTGCCAGAGTTATCACAGCGTGATCTGCTCGGAAACCGCCCACGTCGAAACCGACGAATGCGGCGCACCGGAGTTTTTCTCCAACGGCTCCAAGCTGCTCATCGCCCGCACCGAGAACGGCAAGCTGACGCCGGAATCGATCCGCGAAATCGCCCTCAAGCGCCAGGATATCCACTACCCGAAACCGCGCGTCGTGACCCTGACCCAGGCTACCGAAGTCGGTAGCGTGTACACCCCGGCCGAAATCCGCGCCATCAGCGCCACCTGCAAAGAACTGGGCCTGAACCTGCATATGGACGGCGCACGCTTCTCCAATGCCTGTGCGTATCTGGGCTGCTCACCAGCCGACCTGACCTGGAAGGCCGGCGTTGACGTGTTGTGCTTCGGCGGCACGAAAAACGGCATGGCGGTGGGCGAAGCGATTCTGTTCTTCAACCACAAACTGGCCGAAGACTTCGATTACCGCTGCAAACAGGCCGGTCAACTGGCGTCGAAGATGCGCTTCCTCTCGGCGCCGTGGGTCGGGATTCTGGAAAACGATGCCTGGCTCAAATACGCCCGCCACGCCAACCACTGCGCGCAGCTGCTGGCCGAACTGGTGAGCGACATTCCGGGCGTGGAACTGATGTTCCCGGTACAGGCCAACGGCGTGTTCCTGCAACTGTCGGAACCGGCCATTGCCGCATTGACTGCCAAGGGCTGGCGCTTCTACACCTTCATCGGCAACGGCGGCGCACGGTTCATGTGCTCGTGGGACACCGAAGAAGAACGCGTGCGCGAATTGGCGACGGATATTCGGGAAGTCATGGCAGCCTGACGCCCCAAGCTTTTGTGGCGAGGGAGCTTGCTCCCGCTCGGCTGCGCAGCAGTCGTAAAAACCAACCAACGCGGTCTGCCTGACAGACCGCATGCTCAGGCTTTGGGGCTGCTGCGCAACCCAACGGGGGCAAGCCCCCTCGCCACAAAAAGCCCTGATGCAAAATGCCCCGCAAGAGTTGGTCTACATTGACTGGCGAGCCGTTTCGATCCGCTCAGATAACAACAATCAGGAGCGTACGCATGTCATTACAAGGCAAAACCCTGTTCATCACCGGCGCCAGCCGTGGCATTGGGCGTGAGATTGCGCTGCGGGCAGCGAAGGACGGGGCCAACATCGTGATTGCCGCCAAAAGCGCCACTCCTCACCCCAAACTGCCTGGCACCATCTTCAGCGTGGCGGCGGAGGTTGAAGCCGCGGGCGGCAAGGCGTTGGCTTTGCAGGTGGATGTGCGTGATGAAGTTGCTGTGCGCCAGGCCATGACCGACGCCAGTGCACATTTCGGCGGCATCGATGCGCTGATCAACAATGCCGGGGCGATCAAGCTGACCGGCGTGCAACACATCGAACTCAAGCGCTTCGACCTGATGCATCAGATCAACACCCGCGCCGTGCTCCTTTGCAGCCAGGCTGCCCTGCCCTATCTGAAAAAATCCGCCGGGCACATCCTCAACCTGTCACCACCGCTGAACCTGGCCACCAAGTGGTTCGCCCAGTACAGCCCTTACACGGTGACCAAATACGGCATGAGCATGCTGACTTTGGGCATGAATGAGGAGTTCGCCTCCTACGGCATCAGCGTTAATTCCCTGTGGCCGCAGACCATGATCGCCACTGCCGCCATCGAGTTTCAGCTGGGGTCACGCGAGTCGTTCAAGCATGCGCGTTCGCCGGCAATTATGGCGGATGCTGCTTACGCGATTCTGGATAGCAGTGGCCGCAGCATTACCGGGCGCTTGCTGATTGATGAGGAGATTCTGCGGGAGCATGGCGTGACCGAATTCGATCATTACCGCTTTGAGCCCGGCACCCAAGACAAGCTGATGCCAGACTTGTTTGTGGACTGAAATACCAACCATTGTGGGGGCGGGCTTGCTCGCGAAAGCGGTGTGTCAGGCAACATCAATGTTGACTGCGCTGCCGTCTTCGCGAGCAAGCCCGCTCCCACAGGTTCAAAACTCGATCCGCACATCGCCCTTCGGCACGCTGCAGCACGACAGGATGAACCCTTCGGCTTCGTCTTCCTCGGTAATCCCGCCGTTGTGGTCCATTTCGACCTCGCCCCCCAGCTTCATCACCTTGCAGGTCCCGCAGATCCCCATCCCGCAGGCTTTCGGAATCAGCAGGCCAAGCTTGGCCGCCGCCGCATGCACGGTTTCGCCCGGCGCCACGCGAATGCTTTTGCCGGACGCGGTGAATTCGACCTGATGCAGGTCGGCAACGTCGACTTCCGGTGCATCTGCTGCGATTTCGGCTTGTTCCACCGCGTCGGCACGGGCTTCCGCTGGTGTCGCACCAAAGGATTCCTCGTGATAACGCGTCATGTCGAAACCGGCCGTCTCGAGCATGCGCTTGACCGCGTTCATGTATGGGGTCGGGCCGCAGCAGAAGACTTCACGCTCAAGGAAGTCCGGCGCCATCAGTTCGAGCATCTTGTGATTCAGGTAACCGCGATAACCGGCCCACGGCTCGCCTAGACCATGTTTCTCGCAAATCAGGTGCAGGCTGAAGTTATCGATCCGCGACGCCATGTGTTCCAGCTCGCGATGATAAATGATGTCTTTGGGCGACCGGGCGCTGTGGATAAACACCATGTCGACGTTGCCGTTGGTGTCGTAGAACCAGCGAGCCATCGACATAACGGGCGTGATGCCAACGCCACCGCTGAGGTAGAGCACTTTCGGCGCGGTGAAATCCATGGCGTTGAACAGCCCGACCGGCCCGTGTACCGCCAGTTCCTGGCCTTCATGCAGGGTGTCGTGCAACCAGTTGGACACCTTGCCACCCGGCACGCGCTTGATGGTCACCGAAAAGCTGTACGGCACCGACGGCGAGCTGGAAATGGTGTAGGAGCGCATAATCGGCACGCCGTCGATTTCCAGCTCCAGGGTGACGAACTGCCCGGGCTTGAAAAAGAACAGGATTGGCTGGTCGGCCATAAAGCAGAAGGTGCGCACATCCCAGGTTTCCTGGATGACTTTGACGCAACGGACAATATGTCGACCATTGGCCCAGGTCTGGGTGGTTACCGGGTTCAGGAAGCTGTTGGACATGCTGATCTCCACGGCCGACTGCCGGCCTTCATGTTGGCGATTCTGCGTATAGCGCAGCCCCTCCATTTACCTATCTGCGACATTCACATACTTATCGCGACCAGCCCCCAATTACCGGGGGTTGCGCGTCGGGAACAGATTGGGCCATGTCGCCCATGGATAAGGTTCTGGCGAGCGCCGGCCCCACACTCGCCCCATACCAAGACACAACCTTTACACCTTGCGTAGCAAACCTGATCAGCCACTTTCGCGGCCACGCAGATGGCCTTGAGGAAACACACGATGGACGTCACCACTACCCTGAGCCTGGGCGATCCACTGGAACCCGCACGCAAGGCCACCGCGCAGATGCTGCAAGAGCGCGAGCGCACTTTCTCGCTGCCGCAGCCGTTTTACTCTGACGAGCGGCTGTTTGATATCGACATGCAGGAAATCTTTCAGAAAGAGTGGCTGATCGCCGGCATGACCTGCGAAATCCCGACCAAGGGCAACTACCTGACCCTGCAAGTCGGCAAGAACCCGATCATCGTGATTCGTGGCGCCGACGGCGTGGTCCATGCGTTCCACAACGTATGCCGTCACCGCGGTTCGCGGCTGTGCACCAGTGAAAAAGGCAAAGTCGCCAAACTGGTCTGCCACTACCACCAGTGGACGTATGAGCTGGACGGTCGCCTGCTGTTCGCCGGCACCGAAATGGGCGCCGACTTCGACATGAAGCAGTACGGCTTGAAGCCTGTGAATGTGAAAACCGCTGGCGGTTACATCTTCATCAGCCTGTCGGAGAACCCGCCGGCCATTGATGACTTCCTGTCGACGCTGAACCATTACATGGAACCGTACGACATGGAGAACACCAAGGTGGCGATCCAGACCACCTTGTTCGAAAAGGCCAACTGGAAACTGGTGCTGGAAAACAACCGCGAGTGCTACCACTGCAACGCGTCGCACCCGGAACTGTTGAAAACCCTGCTGGAATGGGACGACGTCACCGACCCGCGTGCCGACCAGGCCTTCAAGGACCACGTCGCTGCTTCGGCCGCTGCCTGGGAAGCCGAGAAGATCCCTTACGCCCACGCCAGTTTCGGCCTGCGTAACCGTATCGTGCGCATGCCGCTGCTCAAGGGCACCGTGTCGATGACGATCGACGGCAAGCAGGGCTGCAAAAAACTCATGGGCCGGATCCAGAACCCGGACCTGGGCTCGATGCGCATCCTGCACCTGCCGCACTCGTGGAACCACTGCATGGGCGACCACATCATCGTGTTCACCGTGTGGCCGATCAGTGCTCAGGAAACCATGGTCACCACCAAGTGGATCGTCCACAAGGACGCGGTCGAAGGCGTGGACTACGACGTGGAGCGCATGCGCCAGGTCTGGGATGCGACCAACGACCAGGACCGTCGCCTGGCCGAAGAAAACCAGCGCGGGATCAACTCCACCGCGTACCAGCCAGGGCCTTACTCCAAGACCTATGAGTTTGGCGTGGTGAACTTCGTGGATTGGTACAGCGAGCGTCTGCTGAACAACCTGGGGGCCGAGCCTGCGCCGTACCTCAAAGGTGTTCCGGTTCAAGGCTAAGAGCAAAAGCATCGCGGGCAAGCCCGCTCCCACAAGGATCGGCGGCGTACACAGATTTTGTGAACACCCCCATCACTGTGGGAGCGGGCTTGCCCGCGATGAGGCCAACACGGTCACCCCGTTAACTCGAAGACCACCGCACCGACCCATCCTCCCCAATAAACGTTTCTTCGATGTTCTCCCCCACCAGCCGCACCTTCACATAACCGTTCAACACCCGATCCGGGTACGCCTCATCCCGCGCATTTTCCGTTTCCGACCACAGCACCCGCGCATGCCCGTTCAGCTCGCTGGCATTGCCGTAGGGAATCGCCCCGTGCCCGGCGCAGCGCGCATGCAACCCGCCTTGAGCGGCGTAGCAGATGCCGTTGTGCAAATGCCCCCAATACCAGTAATCCGGCTCACGGCCCAAGGCATCGCACACCGGTTGATACAGCGCCGTCTTGTTGTGCCCGGAAATGTCGAAGCCCTGGTGATGACTGAGCACCATGATCTTCTTGCGCTGAGGCAGGTCTTTCATCCAGTCGATCTGCTCCTTGTTCAGTGCACCGTCCATGTACAGGTTGATCGCATCCGAGGCGTAAGCCGTGTCGAGCCCGATCACCAGCCAGTCATCGTTGTACAACGCAAAATAACTGGTGCCCTGCTGCGCCGGGAAACGCTTGGCCAGTTCCTTGAAATAGCCATGGGCACCGCTGTACATCTCGTGATTGGAGTTGAGGGTGAACGAGCCGTGCTTGCCCATGGGCCAGCCGACCATGTCGACGTCTTCCTGGGAGCGGGTGCCGGCGTAATACACATCCCCCAGATGAATGGTGAAGTCAGCCTGGGCCAGTTGCATCTGGTTGGCCACCGACACCGCCGGAGCATGGCTGTCGAACGGCCCGGTGCCCCAGTCGCCGGCGATGGCCAGGGTCACGTCACTGTCCATGCGCATCAGCGCCGGGTTGGTGGCGAACGGCGCGTGATGCCGCAGGTTCTCGATCCATTTGAGCAACGCCTCGCTCCACAACAGATCCAGCAGCTCCCATTTGCGACAACCGAGCAGGCTGCCGTCCTTGAGCACTCGGGTTTGCAGCTCGTCTACCGATTGCGGCAAGGGGCTGGCGTTGCCGATGTGCAGGATCGACAAGCCGTGGGACAACTCCCACGGCACACTCGGCTGATCGTCTGGCATATCGCCGTGCTTGAGCACGTATTGCGCCTGATCGTGACCCCGTTGCAGCAGCGCGACGATGGCTTCGAACTCCTCCGGTTCAAGCTCGCTGACGAGCTTCTTCCAGGCCATTTCCAGGCGAGTGAACAAGCCGTGAAAGCGTAGCTTGACCTTGTCGTACTCGTGTTCCCAATGACTGACCAATGACATGTCGTTTTCCTCCATCCGTAGTGGAATTACAGGGTTTTCATGAACTCGATGAGCGCCCGCTTATCGAGTTCCGACAGCTGCGTGCCGTACAGGTGGCCGCCGTTGTGGTTGCCCTCCAGACGGGTGTCGTATTTGAAGTCCGCCGAGGCTTTCATCTGCGCGCCACTGGTGACGAAGCCGACCTTGTCCGGGTCGTACACATCGGAGCCGGTGAAGAACACCAGCGGCCTCTTTTCCGGTGGTTGCAGCAAGTCCCACAGGGTCGGTACCGAACCGTTATGCAGATACGGCGCGCGTAACCAGACGCCGTCGGTGGGCGTGTTGCTGTAGCTCTGGGTTTTGCGATAGGCGCCAAAGTCGAACGGTGATTTCTTGAAGCCATGGAAAGCCGTCACTAAACCATTGGTGAACGAGTTGAGCCGATGGGGATCGGTGCCCAGTTCCTCAATGTTGGTGGTGACCTGACCGGTGCCGGTGCGACCGAAATCGTGGCAACCGGCGCAGTTGTTTTCCCAGACCGGTTTGCCCTGTGCGACCTTGGCCTTATCCAGCGCAAACGGCCATGTTGGTGCTTTGTGGCCCAGCAACCAGTTGGTCACCCGGTTGAAACTGGCCGGCAGCACCGACTCCGGCGTTGCGCCCACGGCCATGGCCGCCGCGTAGTTGCGCTCATGGATGTCGTTGTTGTTGCCGTCCCAGTGCAGGTACAGCGACTCCCGAGGCTTCTGGTTCCAGACTTGCGGCAAGTCGACCGTGCCGATGGTCGAGTCATCCGGGAAGCCGAACACCACCATTTTTGTCGGGTTGAAAGTGTCGGTGCGCCCCGGCCCTTGCGGCGCGCGCAGGCGTTGCCAGGCATAGGCCTGCTTCTGCTTGACCAGCGCGCTCGTGGCCATCGGAATGATCACGTAGCGGTTGTACAACCGCTCGAAGAACCCGAGCTGGAACTTGCTGTTGATCGCCGTCATCACCGCGTCTGGGGTGAATTTCGGATCGCTGGCGCAATTGTAGGCGAACCACTGGAAGGCCTGCAGTTGCAGGGTATTGGCCGGCGCGGTGGCCACCGGGATGGCGACGTCGCTGGTATTGGCCCGGTAGGAACCGGTGTGACACAGGGCGCAGTTGGGCTCTACGGTCGGGTAGCCGATCTGCCGCTTGGCCATGCCGATCGGCAGGTCCTTGCCATTCTCGTAGAGGAAACCGAAGACTTCATAGCCGCCGGGTTTCGGCAGTTTATCCGGGCACATTTGCGGCAATACGGCGAACAGGTAATAGGGAATCCGCGCTTCGATGCCTAGGCCGATGGCGCCGTATTTGTAGTGATCCTCATCGGAGGCGTATTGCTCTTCCGGTACCACCCGCAGCATCTGGTACCAGGTCTCATAGCCGATAAACCCCAACGCCAGCACCACGACCAGTGTGGCAACCTTGAAGCTGTGCCGCTGCCAGCGTCGCGCCCACGCTGCGCGCCACTCATGCCAGCCGTCGCGAAGCAACGCCAAGGGCCGATTGGCCGGCGCGCTGCCCCGGTACAACAGAATCCCGAGGATCAGGAACATGCTCAGATCACCCAGTAGCATCGGCACAAATACCTGTGCCTGGTTGCTGGTGTTGATCAGGTAGATCCAGAACGCAACGGCGACCAATCGCGACAGCACGCATAGCCATGAATGCACGACGTATCTTGGTGCGTTGAAGCCAGACGGTATGTAGAACAGGCTGATCCCCACCAACAGCATGCCGGCGTTTTCCAGCCACGGATCGGAGAGCTGCGGCGGCATCCCGAGCATTGAGGTCAGCAACGCCGGCGCAAACAGCGCCGGAATCGCGAAAACCATGTTCATCACAATGCCTAGCCAGATGAAGCGTTGAAACCAGCGGATGTAACTGTCCATGGCATCCATTTCCTTTTGTCCATTTCGAGCGCGACACCACTCCCGTAGGAGCTGCCGCAGGCTGCGATCTTTTGATCTTGTTTTTTAAAGCAAAGTCAAAAGATCGCAGCCTGCGGCAGCTCCTACAGGGGTTGCGTCAACCCTGAGCGGTTTTCTCCAGGTGTTGCAGGATGATCGGGTACACATCGAGCACCGCATTCTTTCCGAACATGCAGTCGATATGCCCGTAACCCGGCACCACATGGCGGCTGTAGCGCTCCGGCCCATGGACTTTGCACACGCGCTCATAGGTCTTGAGCGTGCTTTCCGGCAGGTAGCACTGGTTGTCTTCGCCGCTGATGAAGCAGATCGGCATGGTCAGCCGGTCGAAGTGCGGCATGTAGACGTCCTGGCCCTTGAAGTCCACCAGATGACCTTTGCGCAGGATCAACGCCAAGTGCTCGAAGGTCTGCATGTTCGATTCGCCGAACAGCTCATGCAGGTTGTCATGCAGGGTCTCGTTGAGCGTGTCGTGGCGGTACAACGACGCGTACATGAAGGTGATGCGATGGCACACCGGGTTGGTGCAGTAGCCCTGAGCCTCGATGCGGGCATACCCGTTGAGAGCCTTGTCGTAGAGCTTGTTGAACCAGCTCTCCTTGTTGTCGGCATACGCGGTGAGGGATTTGATGCCGATGGCGTCAAGCATCCCCGGAAGGTGCAGACCTGCCTTGAGCCCGGTTGCCGTGGCGACCACCGTATCCGCGGCGATCTGCGAACACACCACCGAACGCACGCCCTGCAATCCGGCCAGCAGCGACATGAAGAAAGTCGTCGCGCCGTAGCAATGCACCACGCATTGCACGTCCGCGGCCTTGGTTGCTTGCTGGATCTGCGCGATGGCGGCCTTGAAGTCGTACTGCGCAATCTGGTCGCCATTCCATTCCTTCTTGCTCGCGGGCAACAGAATGCTCACTCGCAAATCCAGCAACCAGACGTCGTACTCGTGCTTGCACAGGTACTCCAGCAGGTTGGTCTGGATGGTGTCGGTGGAGAAAATATTCGAACCCACGCCCAAGCCATGCACCAGCATCACCGGCCCTTTGCTGCCACCCTGATAGCGGGTCAGGCGTAGCTGTACGTTGTCTTCAGTCTGGAAGAAATGCACGCTCGGGGTCGGCGCATCCAGCGGGCGCTTCTGCCGAGGCGGCGCATCGGGGTTGAAGTAGATGTCACCCGCGAACACCCCGCCGTAGCTCTCCCACAAGATGCCGGCGAAGAACTTGCCGAACCGCGCCAGCCCGTCGATGCGCTCGCGTTCGTTGCGGGCATTGAGCACCTTCATGGTGGTCATCTGCTTGGCGAAATCGACTGGATGGATGTGCATTACACCCGAACCAATCACTTCACCGGTCTTGTCCGATCCGCGATACAGCGTCACATAGAGGGTGCTGGTGTCGTGCCAGACGTTCAGCACGCCGTTGTCTTCGGGCACCGTTTTGAACGCACTGAAGTAATAATCGCTGCCGTCCTCGGCGGTCAGTTTCATGTCGTATTTCATGTGCCGCACGCCGACCTGTTCCTGATATTCCTCGAACAGATTGAATACGCCATTGCTGGCGGTCAGCGGTTCCGGCGACAGGCCCGGCGCATTGAGCGTGCCGACCAGCGTCGCGGCGTGTTGCGGCTCCTTGATCATGCGGTTGAGGTCGTTGGCGGTGATGGTCAGGGTGAACTCGATCGGCGAGTTCTCTGACTCGCCGCGTTTGGCCGCCGCCTCGTAGAGTTTGAGATCAGTGCCTTGAGGCTGGGTGAAGTCCTTGGAGAAATAGCCCTTCATGGTTTCGGTGAACTGCACGCCGAGGGTTGGCGGCGCCACCTGTTTGCGCGGCGCCGAGGGCAGCGTGTAGTCGATGTGCCAACCGCGATCGGCCGCCAGCAGGCCCATGTTGCGCTCGCTCACGGCGGAAATGGTCAGCAGCGGATTGACCGCCAGGGAGGTCGGAATCACCGCGCCGTCGGTCACGTACAACCCGGCATAGACATTGGTGCCACTGGTACTGCTGAACACCTGGCCCTTGTGGTTGACCACGCCTTGCTCCGCGTCCTCGCCCATGACGCAACCGCCCAACGGGTGGACGGAAACGATGCTGTGTTTGAGCAGCTCGGTCCAGATCGGATTCTCGACCCAGATCCCGCCTAATGCCTTGGTGCTCTGGTGCAGACGCTCGTTACCGAGTTTGACGTTTTCCTGCTCGCCAACACCCGGCCAATCGATGCGCAGCTGATCCTTGCTGTCGAGCACCATGCGACCCTTGCCGTCGTCGTGGCTCATGATCAGGTAGGTCTGCATGTTATGCAGGGCGCCGTGATACGGGCCGCGCAGGAAGCTTTCGGTTTCTCGCTCGGCGTACTTGAGCTTGCCGCTGAAGCTGTCATCGGTGGGCTTGCCGATCAACCCGGCGAACGCGGCCATGCTCGGCACCATGGGCCGGCCGAGCGCGCCGGGGATCGAGCCTTCTTCGATGACCATGCGGCTGCGCCAGTCGCCTTCGGTGCGCATGTCGATGATCGAGGTGATGCACGGGCCGACCGGTTTCATTTCACTGGCCGGGTGCGCGCCGAAACCGATGCCGTTGATCGCTTGGTCGCAGTTGTGGCCGAAACCGAGAATGTCACCGTTGCCGCTCATGTTCTCGCCGAGCTGATCGGACGTCGCCAGACCTTTGTCCCGAGAACGCAGGAGGATTTCGGTGGAACCCAAGGTGCCCGCCGAAACCACGACGACGTCAGCCTTGACGAATAGCGTCGGTGCCGAGAACTTCTCGCGGCCGCTGTCCAGGTATTGGAAATGCACGATCCAGCCGTCGCCGTCGCCGTCGCGCTCCAGGTGCCGCACCTCGGCCTGGCAGAAAATCTCCGCGCCGTGGTTCCAGGCGTCCGGCAGGTAATTCATCAGCGTGGTGTTCTTGGCCTTGTTGTTACAGCCCGACACGCAGTCGCCGCAGTGGTTGCACGGTAATTGCTCGACGCCGACATGGTTGAGGTTGTTCGGCAGCTTGTCGAAGGTCACGTTGATCGGCGGCTTGTAGAAATGCGCACCTTGCTTGAGGTAGTCCGCAGACTTTTTGTTGGCGTCTAGTTTGGGCAGGTTCGGTGCGGTACTCGGGTATGGATTGGGCTTGAGCATCTCCCGAGCCCGGGCGTACCCATCCTTAAGCAGCGTGTCGCGGTGTTCACGCACCGCCAGCGGCCAGCGCGGATCGTCGAACACGCCGGGCTCCGGTTCCAGAGCGACGTTAGCGTTGATCAGCGACGTGCCGCCCAAGCCGCAACCGACCACCACGTTCTGCTGGGCATTGACGTGCAGGTCGAACAACCCGGTGCGCGAACCGATATGCCCGTCCGGGTCATGGACTTGCAGTTCTTCAGTGGCCGCCAGCATCGTATTAGGGTATTCGCCGGGCTGGATTTCCCGGCCTCGCTCCAGCAGACACACCCGCTTGCCGGCCCGGGACAGGCGCGACGCCGCGATCCCGCCGCCGTAGCCGGAGCCGATGACGATCACGTCGTAATGTTCCTTGATATCACTGATGGGCGTGGCGATCCGTGTCATGGGTCATTTCCTCTCAGGCAGATGGGCAACTCTGTGGTTGCCTGCAATCGATAGACGAACAAACGCCTGGTCACCGGGCACGGTCGGGCCTCAATGGCAGCAGCGTCAGGGGATGGGGAAAGGCTTCAGGCGCTATAGACGAGCGCGCTGATTGGTGGCGCGACGATGAATCCGTTTACGCAGCAAGGTGGCGGGTGTCGGTACACAGGTCATGCAGGGGCTGGGGTGCGAATGTGGCTGCGAGCGATGTGGCTGGCTATCCATCACGCGTTCTCCCTGAACCAATGTGGATAAGTGACGGCTGTCCTTGTGCCATGAGAGTGAAGACAGACGACAGATTGAAGTCAAGGTAGTGCCTTAGAACTGTATGAAATCTGATCTATCGCGTTGTGGCCTATATGGGCCGTGGCTTGCAGGGTTTAGCGAACAAGTTATCCACATCTCCACCCACAGCTATTGGGGACAACTGTGGATGACGGGCTAAATTCATTCACAAAAAACCAAGAAAAACCGTGACTTATCCAGAAGCAGGGTTTTACGCAAGCATTGATCGTTTTTTGATCAGAAGTCTGCAGGCCACGGTTTATATGGCGTGTAGAGGATGGCGAACACCTTATCCACAGAAGCGCCAACAGACTTTGGGGGCAACTTTGCAGGTTCTGTGGAAAACCGCTGAAAGCCGCGAAAATTCAGGGTTTGCGGAAGGATCAGGGGGAGAAAAGGGTCAATTGAACATTATTTGATCAACCCACTAAAAGCCACGTTTTATATAGCCTGTAGCGGACAGCGAACATCTTATCCACAGAAGCGCCAACAGAGATTGGGGGCAAGTATCGGCTCACGAGCGAAGTTGTTCTGTGGAAAAAGCTCGAAAAAACCGTGGCTTACATTGGTTGTTTTTTGTACGGAAGGCTGGAGGACTTGATGGGCATGGGGTGTAGCGAGGGGCGAACATGTTATCCACAGAAGCACTAACAGGGATTGTGGGTAACGTGGGTGTGCACATAATCAGTGTTCGACACTGAACCCATGTGGGAGCGGCGGTGCGGCGATCCCACACGAACAGGGCTCAGCCTTAAGGCCGATACATCAAATAGGCTTCCCCCGTGACCCGAATCATTGGGTGGGGCGTGATCTGGCAGGTATCGACGATCCGGAAGCCATGGCGCTCATAAAACCGCCGGGCGCCGGTGTTCACCGCGTAGTCGATCAGGCTCAAGCCGTTGAGCTCCAACCGGTTGGCACGGTCGTAGGCGTAAGCGAGGAATTGTTTGCCCAAACCCTGATTGCGCCAGCCCTCATGCAGGGCCAGGCTCGAAATATACAGGGTGTCGGGGATTTCCATCGTGGCATACGGCGCCAGGACCGGATCGGTCACGGGAGCGGCCTGAGGGTCATGGCGCATCGCGTAGCTGTGCAGCATGCCGATGACCTTTCCCTCGGCCTGCGCGATCAGGCAGTTCTGATAGGAGAAATCAACGTCTTCACGTGCGTAACGACTGGCACCGACCTCCAGCAGGTCCTGGCCAGGCTGCGCCAGTTGGCTCCAGATGTAATCCGCCGCACCTTCTGATGAAATCTGAAACAAGCGAGCAATCTCCCGCGCATCCGCGCGCAGGGCCGAACGAAACTCAACTGCCATTTACCGGGCTCCACAGGACCGTTAGCGAACCACGCCTTCTTCAATCAGTAACTTGAGAATGGCTTCAGCGCCCGCCTGCGCGGTCACGCCCTTGAGCACCTGCCCGCCTCCGCCACTGGCCTTGGCCGTCGCGGCCTTCATGCGATCTGCACCGCTCTTGGCCTTGATCACTTTCAAGCGTTTGGGCCGTGGTTTGGCCGGTTGCAGCGTGGCCACCGCCAGCAGTTCATCGTCAATCACCTCGACTTCATCCGCCTGCAATACCCCGCGACGGGCCGGACCGTAGGCGCTCTGCCGAGGCTTGGGCGCTGCGTTATCCACAGTCGCCAGAAACGGCAGGCGCACTTTCAAGCGCCGACGCTGCCCACGAGGCAAGGCCTGCAGCACCAGCGCCGAACCACCGTCGATGGATTCGACCTGCGCCAACCCCACCACCAGCGGCCAGCCAAGACTTTCCGCCAACAGGAACGGCAACATGCCCGAGCCTTCACCGGTTTCCGCCTGACTGCCGGTCAGCACCACTTGCGCCCCGGCATCGCGCAAATACGCGGTCAATGCTGGCAGCGCGTCCGCACCTTCCGGTTGCTCCAGCACATGCAGCTGTTCCAGGCCCATGCCCAGATAAGCGCGCAGTGCCGGTTCCGCGACGTCGCCGGCATGCAGCACTTGCAGGTTATCCCCAGCCAGTTGCAAACCCAGTTCAACCGCCCGCGCATCCTGCTCGGCGCGGCGTGGCCGGCCGGAGGTCGGGTGGGCGCCGATGGACACCAGGCTGATGATTTTCGTGCTCATAACCCTTTCCTTTCCTTAAGCCGCATCGCGCTTGGCTTCATTGCGGTAAGCCTCTACCGCATCGATCAAGGCTTGAAGAATCTCGGCGCTCTCGCCGATCACCGACAGGTCGGCCCGTTTGATCATGTCGCAGCCAGGATCGAGGTTGATCGCCACCACCTTGTCGCAGGCACCGATGCCTTGCAGGTGCTGGATCGCCCCGGAAATGCCCACCGCCACGTAAACCCGTGCTGTGACCCAAGTGCCGGACGCACCGACCTGACGGTCGCGGGCCATGAAGCCGTCGTCCACCGCCACTCGTGACGCACCTTCGGTCGCGCCCAACGCCTCGGCCGTCCTGTGGAAAAGTCCCCAGTCCTTGACCCCGTTGCCGCCGGAGAAGATGAATTCGGCTTCGGCCATCGGAATCGCCGCCGGGTCCACCGCCACCGCGCCCAGATCTTCGATCCGCGACAGGCTGCGTGCGACCGCTGTGGATAACTCCACTGGCAAGGCCTCGTGACGGGTTTCGCTGACCGGTTCAGCGCATTCGGCAGCAGCCAGAATCAAGCGTGCGACTGGACGCGCCAGGTCTTGCAACCCAGCACCGGCGCGGCCGATGCACTCCTGATCCTTGACCTGCCAGACCCGCGTGGCCGGGCGCTCGCCCAGTGCGGCGGCAAAGCGTCGACCAAGTTCGCCACCACCGCTGCGGCTGTCCGGCAGCAACCAGTGACGTGGGCTGAACTGGTTATCCACAGCCCGCAGGCCCTGGACGCGTTGTTCCGGTGCATAACCGCTGAATTCGTCGCCCTCAAGCACCAGCAAGCGATCCACGCCAGCCGTGGCGAAGGCGTTTTCCTTGTGCTCACCGAAGACCACGGCCAATACCGCGCCGTCCTTGCCGGCCAACTGATGGGCCAGGCCGAGCAAGTCGCGGTCGTGGCTGCTCAAGCGGCCGCCGACCATGTCCGGCACCACGCTGATGTAGAACGCAGGTGCAGCCACTTGATGCAGCGGCAATTGCACTTCAACCCCGGCCGAGCGTTTAGTCGCCCCGCCCTGCTGAGCGCCGCTGCGGTCAATCCGTTTGATGCCGTTGGGGCCGATAAAACCGATCCCGTGAGGATTTTTGCGGATGAGGCCGTTAGGCCCCATCCAGCTGTGTTGCGCCGGTTGCATGGCCGCGTGCAGCGGGTGCAGACGGTTGCGGGCGATCCATTCGGCGCGTGGGTCGCGGCGGATAATGTCGCTCATCAATGCACCTCCGCAGGTTCACGTTTGGCCGGTGCCGATGGCTTTCCCGGCGTTGCGTCTTCGAGCAACGCATCGGCCACCAGTTCGGCAATGTCCTTGATCATTGGACGCGGTTCGACCACGCCTTCGAGCATCGCAGTGCATTGTGGACAACCCACGGCCACCAGTTCGGCGCCGGTTTCGCGGATGTCTTCCATGCGCATGTCGGGGATCCGCTGCTTGCCCGGAATGTCGGTGATTGGCGCACCGCCACCGCCGCCGCAGCAGCGAGAACGGAAACCGGAGCGTTGCATTTCCTTGATCTCGATGCCCAGGGCGCGCAGTACTTCACGCGGCGCCTCGTATTCGCCGTTGTAGCGACCGAGGTAGCACGGGTCGTGATAGGTCACGCTGCTGCCTTTGTGCTGGCCGAGGTTCAGGGCGCCTTCGCCAATGATCTCCGCCATGTAAGTGCTGTGGTGCTGTACGAGGTAGTTGCCGTCGAAGGCGCCGTACTCGTTTTTCAGCACGTGGAAACTGTGCGGGTCGCAGGTGACGATGCGGTTGAAGCTGTACTTGGCCAGGGTCTGGATGTTGCGCTTGGCCAACAGCTGGAAGGTCGCTTCGTCGCCCAAGCGTCGTGCCACGTCACCACTGTCACGCTCTTCAAGACCCAGCACTGCGAAGTCGACCTTGGCCGCTTTCAGCACTTTGACGAAGGCGCGCAGGGTGCGCTGGTTGCGCATGTCGAAAGCACCGTCGCCGACCCAGAACAGCACGTCGGTGGATTTCTTCTCGCTGAGCAGGTTCAGGTTCAAATCCGCCGCCCAGTTCATCCGCCCGCCTGGCGCGAAGCCGCCCGGGTTATCGGTGGCGATCAGGTTTTCCAGAACTTCGGCGCCCTTGTTCGGGGTCGCGCCTTTTTCCAGAGTCAGATGGCGACGCATGTCGACGATGGCGTCGACGTGCTCGATCATCATCGGGCATTCCTCGACGCAGGCACGGCAAGTGGTGCAGGACCACAGGGTTTCAGCATCCACCAGACCGTTGACGATTGGTTGATGCGGATTGCCACTGTGTTCGCCAATGGCTTTGCCCGGATACGGACTGCCAGCGAATTTGGCGTCAGTACCGCCAGCCAAACCAACGACCATGTCCTGAATCAGTTTTTTCGGGTTCAGCGGCTGGCCAGCGGCGAACGCCGGGCACGCCGCTTCGCATTTACCGCACTGCACGCAGGCGTCGAAGCCGAGCAGTTGGTTCCAGGTGAAATCCTTGGGTTTTTCCACGCCCAGTGGCGCGTTTGGATCGTTTAGGTCCAGCGGCTTCAAACCGGTGGAACGACCGCCACCAAAACGTTCGGCGCGACGGTGCCAGGCCAGGTGCAAGGCACCGGCGAAGGCGTGCTTCATCGGCCCGCCCCAGGTCATGCCGAAGAACAGTTCGCTAACGCCCCACAGCACACCGACGCCGAGGATCGCAGCCACCACCCAACCACCGAAGTTTTCCGGAAGGATGCCAGCGACCGGCAGGGTCAGCAGGAAGAACGATGCCGAGAACGCCATCAGGCTTTTCGGCAAGCGCATCCACGGGCCTTTGGACAAGCGGGCCGGTGGGTTGCGACGGCGCAGGAACATAAAGATCGCGCCGACAAACATCACCGCCGACATCAGCAGCAGTGCATAACCGAGGATGCGGTTATGCAGGCCAAAGCCATGAACCAGAATCGCCAGCACAATGGACGCCACTGCACCACCAGCCGTGGCGACGTGGGTGTTGGCAATGTATTTGTCCCGCGCGACGACGTGGTGCAAATCGACCATGTAGCGTTTGGGCATGGCGAACAGACCGCCGATCAGGTCGACTTTCGAAGCCCGGCCCTGACGCCACATAGCCACCCGCCGCAACGCGCCCAGGACAGCCAGGCCCAAGGCAGCGAACAACAGGATTGGAAGAAGGGTGTTCAACATGTGGAGCTCCCAAAGACCTCGGGGTCTTGCAGGTCGAGATGCCTTACTCGGTTCCTGTGGGAGCGGGCTTGCCCGCGATTGCATTTTGTCAGTCACATTTGCATTGACTGACCCACCGCTATCGCGGGCAAGCCCGCTCCCACAGGGTCATGTGCAAGCCGTTAGAAGTCTTTGCACAACCGCAACGCGTCATAGATCGCCGCGTGGGTGTTGCGCTGGGCCACGCAGTCGCCGATGCGGAACAGCAAGTAGCCGTCACCTGCTTGGCTCAGCGAAGGTTGAGGCTTGATCGCGAACAGGGCTTCGATGTCCATCTGGCCTTTGTTGCGCGAGCCTTCCTTCAGCGCGTAGTAGATTTCTTCGTCCGGACGCACGCCGTTCTCGACGACCACCTGGTCGACCACCCGCTCCTCTTTGGCGCCGGTGTATTCGTTTTCCAGTACCGCCACCAGCTTGTCGCCTTCGCGGTAGACCTTCTCCAGCATCATGTCGCCGGTCATGATCACTTCTTTCGGGTACATGCTGCGGTAGTACGTCGGGAACGACGTACCGCCGATGGCCACGCCCGGCTTGATGTCGTCGGTGACGATCTCGACCTGGCTGCCCTTGTCGGCGAGGAAGTCGGCCGTCGACATCCCGGTAAACTCGCAAATGGTGTCGTAGACCAGCACGTTCTTGCCCGGTGCAACCTTGCCGTCGAGGATGTCCCAGCTGCTGACCACCAGGCCTTCAGCCGCGCCCCAATGCTCGTTCTGCTCCAGGAATGGATGACCGCCGACAGCGAGCACCACCACGTCCGGACGCAGGTCGAGAATGGTCGCCGCATCCGCCGCCACGCCCAGGCGCAGGTCGACTTTCAAGCGCGCCAGTTCCAGTTGGAACCAACGAGTGATACCGGCAATCTGGTCCCGTTGTGGAGCTTTCGACGCGGTAGTGATCTGCCCGCCGATAAATTCTTTCTTCTCGAACAGGGTCACGTCGTGGCCACGTTCGGCCGACACGCGAGCCGCTTCCATCCCGGCAGGACCGGCACCGACCACCACGACTTTGCGCTTCACACCGGTCGATTTCTCGATGATGTGCGGCACGCCCATGTATTCACGGGAAGTCGCGGCGTTCTGGATGCACAAGACGTCCAGACCCTGGTACTGACGGTCGATGCAGTAGTTGGCGCCGACGCACTGTTTGATCTGGTCGACCTGGCCCATCTTGATCTTGGCGATCAAATGCGGGTCAGCGATGTGGGCGCGGGTCATGCCGACCATGTCGACGTAGCCGCCCTCCAGAATACGGGTTGCCTGGTTCGGATCCTTGATGTTCTGCGCGTGCAAAACCGGAGCCTTCACCACTTCCTTGATACCGGCGGCCAAGTGCAGGAATGGCTCCGGTGGATAACTCATGTTCGGAATAACGTTGGCCAGGGTGTTGTGGGTGTCGCAACCCGAGCCCACGACGCCGATGAAGTCGATCATGCCGGTGTCGTCGTAGTACTTGGCGATCTGCTTCATGTCCTCATGGGACAAGCCATCCGGGTGGAATTCATCACCGCACAGACGAATGCCAACGCAGAAGTCAGGACCGACTTCCTTGCGCACAGCCTTGATCACTTCCAGGCCGAAACGCATGCGGTTTTCAAAGCTGCCACCCCATTCGTCGGTACGCTTGTTGACCCGAGGGCTCCAGAACTGGTCGATCATGTGCTGGTGCACAGCGGACAGTTCGACGCCGTCCAGGCCACCGGCCTTGGCCCGCGCGGCTGCGCTTGCGTAGTTGCCGATCACCCGCCAGATTTCTTCCGGCTCGATGGTTTTGCAGGTCGCGCGGTGCACCGGTTCACGAATGCCCGACGGCGACAGCAGGGTTGGCCAATGCTCGCCGTCCCAGCGGGAACGACGGCCCATGTGGGTAATCTGGATCATGATCTTGGCGCCATGCTTGTGCATGGCGTCGGCCAGGTTCTGGAAGTGCGGAATAATCCGGTCGTCGGCCAGGTTGACCGACTTCCACCAGCCTTGCGGGCTGTCGATGGCCACGCTGGAGGAACCGCCGCAAATCGCCAGGCCGATCCCGCCCTTGGCTTTCTCTTCGTAATACTTGACGTACCGGTCGGTGGTCATGCCGCCGTCGGTGGCGTAGACCTCGGCGTGCGCGGTGCTGAGCACGCGGTTGCGGATGGTCAGTTTGCCGATCTGGATCGGCTGGAACATTGCTTCGAAAGCCATGGCGGGGTCCTCGACTTACAACGGCTTGACGGTGAACAAACCGTCGTCGTGGCCTTCTTCGGAGCCACCGTAGACTTGTTCGGCGACAGTGCGGATCTTGCTGCCGCGAGCGGCCAGGATCTGGTCCATGGCACCGGCAAACCAGCCAGTGAACATGTAGTCGACCTTGCGCCCGACCTTGCCGTACACATAGACAAATGCGGAGTGTTCGAGCTTGACGCTGGCGGTGCCTTTGTCGAGGTCGATGTCCTGAATCTTGAACAGGCCCCAGCCGCGTTGCGACAGACGCTTCATGTAGTGCTCGAACACCGCGACGCCTTCCAGGCCGTGGCATTCAGCTTCTTTTTCACACCAGTGCCAGGCGGACTTGTAGCCGGCCTTGTAGAGGATTTCGGCGTAGGCTTCGGCGCCCAGCACTTCCTCGATGCCCATGTGGTTGTTGACGAAGAAGTGACGCGGTACGTACAGCATCGGCAGGGCGTCGGAAGTCCAGATACCGGTTTCGCTGTCGACTTCGATTGGCAATTGCGGGGCGATCTTGGCCATGGAAACTTAACTCCAGAAAATTCGTTGTGTGTTTTGCGTAGCAGCTGCCGAGGTACGAGGCTGCGTTGCGTGTCCGTAGGACCGCCCTCGGGGGCCGCTTCGCAGCCCGACGCAGCCTCGTACCTCGGCAGCTGCTACAAGGGATCGTTATTCAAAGTGGGCTTATTCGCCCCAAACGTCTTTCAAGACGTTCACCCAGTTCTCGCCCATGATCTTGCGCACCACCCGCTCGGAATGGCCGCGTTTGAGCAGGGTCTCGGTCAGGTTCGGGAACTCGCCCACGGTGCGGATGCCCAGCGGGTTGATGATCTTGCCGAAGCTGGTCAGACGGCGGGCGTAGCCCTTGTCATGGGTCAGGTATTCGAAGAAGTCCTGTCCATGGCCCTGGGTGAAGTCGGTGCCGATACCGATGGCGTCTTCGCCGACGATGTTCATGGTGTATTCGATGGCTTCGGCGTAGTCGTCGATGGTCGAATCGATGCCCTTTGCCAGGAACGGCGCGAACATGGTCACACCAACGAAACCGCCGTGATCGGCGATGAACTTCAGCTCTTCGTCGGATTTGTTGCGCGGGTGAATCTTCAGACCCGACGGCAGGCAGTGGGAGTAGCAGACCGGCTTCTTGGATTCGAGGATGACTTCTTCGGACGTTTTCGAGCCGACGTGGGACAGGTCGCACATGACGCCGACGCGGTTCATCTCGGCGACGATTTCACGACCGAAACCCGACAGGCCGCCATCGCGCTCGTAGCAACCGGTACCGACCAGGTTTTGGGTGTTGTAGCACATCTGCACGATACCGACGCCGAGCTGCTTGAAGACCTCGACGTAGCCGATCTGGTCTTCAAACGCATGAGCATTCTGGAAGCCAAAGAGGATACCGGTCTTGCCCTGCTCCTTGGCCTTGCGGATATCGGCGGTGGTGCGCACCGGAATCACCAGGTCGCTGTTCTCGCGGATCAGCTTCTGGCTGGCGGCGATGTTGTTGACAGTGGCCTGGAAGCCCTCCCACACCGACACGGTGCAGTTGGCCGCGGTCAGACCGCCCTTGCGCATGTCTTCAAACAGCTCGCGGTTCCACTTGGCAATAATCAGCCCGTCGATAACGATGCTGTCGGCGTGCAATTCGGCTGGGCTCATCAGGCTGTCCCCTATTAGCGATTCATGCGCCGAATCGTGTGCCGGCGCTTTGGGGCCAGCATATGCCTGAGGGCCGGGGCAGCCGGGTGCAAAAACGACAGAGGAATTGCCGAAAGCGTCAATCCGCGACAAAGGGTCATCAACAGGCGTCATTGCCTACCTATCCAACGCCGCCCGCTTGGGCCAGAATTCGCCGCATCACTGGATGTTTTACTGAATGCATGACTGGATTAAGGGGCGGCGACGCAATGAAATCGATCTTCCTGGCTTTGGCACTGATTGCGACTGGCGTACAAGCAGCTGAAGAGGCCGACGACAACCCTTGCGATGCTGTCGAAAACGAAATCCAGACCCTGGAATGCTCGGCCTACAGCAGAACCACCGCCGAACAGCTACTGAGCGACAACTATCAGAGCCTGACCGAGCGCATGCAAACGCTTTACGGCAACAACAAGGCGCAACTGACCGACATCACCGCCAAAATCAAAACCGCGCAACAGCAATGGCTGAAAACCCGGGATGCCGATTGCGCAGTGGACGCATTTCCGGCGACCAGTGGTAGCAAAGCGTTCACCATTGCGCAAAATGATTGCGTGGCGCGCATGAGTGACGAGCGGTCGGAGTTTTTGGAGTCGATTGGGCAGGAGTGATCCTGAATCGTCCGTCGAAAGCTGGTAGCCCTCCCAGCTTTTACCTTCAATCAAGACCTTTCCCACAGGCTTCACCGAGCAAGCCTACAAGTCCCGCGGGGTAAGGGTTAAAGCAGTTTTTTCGAGCAACATCCCGATAAATTTCGTTTGTTGGCCACCTGAAAAATATAAGCAAAGATTAGCAAATCTTATAAAAGACTTATATTCTTCCATGAACAGCATTCACTGGACTCGAAAGGCCGTTAAGCAGCTCTTGAAATTGCATTCCGTTCATCAGATCCAGGTTCGTGATGCCATCACGGCGCTAGCTGGCATGCCTGATGTAGGCAACGTCAAAGCACTGGTTGGTCATGACTACGCCTATCGACTGCGAGTCGGTAGTTATCGGGTCATGTTCGACTGGGATGGCGCGATCAAAGTGGTCAGTATTCAAGAGGTCAAAAAACGCGATGAACGCACCTACTGAGATTCAAATCATCAACGACGCGGAGGGAAAACCGGCGTTCGTGGTCATTCCGTACGCGCAGTATGTGGCGCAGAAGATCGAGCCCGATCTGATCCCCCACGAAGTGGTCAGTCGCATCGTCGATGGCGCGACGCCCATTCGCGCCTGGCGCGAACACCTGAACCTTACGCAGGATGAAGTTGCCAAGCGCATGAGCATTTCCCAACCGGCTTTCGCCCAGCAGGAAACGGTCGCCAAGCCCCGCAAGGCAACCCGTGAAAAAATTGCCGCAGCTTTTGGCATCACCGCCAACCAACTAGAGTTGTAAGCTGAACGCCAGCATCAGGAAAAGGGATTGAAATGAAAATCTGCGGCATCGAAATCAAAGGCAGTGAAGCGATCATCGCCGTGGCCTCCCTCGACGGTCAGGCGCTCAGTCACGTCGCCCTCGCCACCAAGAAAATCGCCCTCGACGAGGACGACGAAGCCGCTAACGTTAAAGTCTTTGCCGCTCAGGTGGCGTCGTTTGTTCGCGAGAATTCAATCGACCGGATCGCGATCAAGAAGCGCAGCAAGAAAGGCGAATTCGCCGGTGGGCCGACTACGTTCAAGATTGAGGGGATTTTCCAGCTGCTGGAAAATTGCGAGGTGACGCTGCTGTCGCCGCAGACCATCAATGCGCAGAACAAGAAGTTCGATTTTGCACTGCCGGAGACGCTGAACAAGTATCAGCATGAGGCTTACAAGGCGGCGTGCTCGGTCTTGATGAAGAAGTAACATTTTCTCTCATCAACACAGATCATTGTGGGAGCGGGCTTGCCCGCGATGGCGGCGTGTCAGTCAACATCAACATTGAATGTGCAGGCCTCATCGCGGGCAAGCCCGCTCCCACAGGTTTCTCGGGTGTCGTCAGAATTACGCTTTAGCCGTACGTCGGTCTTCACGCGGGCACCGCTCAAACCGTGCCCGATAACTGCGGGTGAAATACGACGGCGATTCAAACCCGCACGCGATGCTCACTTCCAACACACTCATGTTCGTCTGACGCAGCAACTGCCGCGCCTTCTCCAGCCTTAACCGCAGATAGAAATTGCTCGGCGTGTCGTTCAGGTGCAGGCGAAACAGGCGTTCCAGCTGACGCCGGGTCACTTTGATCGATTCCGCCAGCTCCAGGGTACTCAGCGGCGGTTCGCTGTGCTGTTCCATCTCCCCGATCACCTGCACCAGTTTCTTGTTGCTGATGCCATACCGCGTGGCGACTTCCATGCGCTGGTGGTCTTTGCGCGGACGGATGCGCCCGAGTACGAATTGTTCGCTGACCTGGATCGCCAGTTCCGGGCCGTGGGCCTGGCCGATGAGGTCGAGCATCAGGTCGATGGAAGCCGTGCCGCCAGCAGAGGTGATACGCCGACGGTCGATCTCGAACAGCTCCTGAGTGACGCTGAGCTGTGGATAAGACTCCTTGAAGGCGTCGATCGCTTCCCAGTGCAGGGTCAGGCGGTGGCCGTCGAGCAGGCCGGCTTCGGCGAGGACGAAGCTGCCAGTATCGATGGCGCCGAGGGTCACGCCTTCGTTGTCCAAACGACGCAACCAGTGCTCCAGTGCCGGGCTGGTGAATTTCAGCGGCTCGAAACCGGCGACCACTAGCAAGGTTGCGCCTTTCTTCAGGGGTTCCAGCGCCGCATCGGCGTTGACCGACATGCCGTTACTGGCCAGCACCGCCCCGCCATCAGCGCTCAACACATGCCAGCGGTACAGCTCGCCGCGAAAGCGATTGGCGACCCGCAGCGGCTCGATCGCCGAGATAAAACCGATCGCCGAAAAACCCGGCATCAACAAGAAGTAGAAATCCTGGGACATGGAGCGCACTCGATGGCAGGTAGCGAGAGGGCGGGAAGCGTGTGGACGTTGATACGCCACTTGCCGACGGCATTCAAGTGCGCAGGTCGCTGCAGTGCAAGAGCTGGTCGCCGCAGTGCGTTTTTACGGGGGCTCAGCTGCGTAACTTGGGCATCACCGGCGCATGAAGATGCCGGAACCCACAATAACGTCTGCCGAGGAACCCGACATGAAACGACTGATCAGCAGCTGTGTTCTTGCACTCAGCGGTACCACTTTCTTGAGCGCCAGCGTCATGGCGGCAGAACCCGCGTCGTGCCAGAACGTGCGCATGGGCGTAGTGAACTGGACCGACGTGATCGCCACCAGCGCCATGACCCAAGTATTGCTTGATGGCCTCGGCTACAACACCAAACAGACCAGCGCCTCCCAGCAAATCATCTTCGCCGGCATTCGCGATCAGCGCCTGGACTTGTTCCTCGGTTACTGGAACCCGCTGATGACGCAGACCATCACGCCGTTTGTCGATGCCAAGCAGGTCGAAGTGCTTGAAGCCCCAAGCCTCAAGGATGCTCGCGCCACCCTCGCCGTGCCGACTTACCTCGCCGACAAAGGCCTGAAAACCTTCGCTGACATCGCCAAATTCGAAAAAGAACTGGGCGGCAAGATTTACGGCATCGAGCCTGGCTCGGGCGCCAACACTCAGATCAAGGCGATGATCGCCAAGAACCAGTTTGGCCTGGGCAAGTTCCAGCTGGTCGAGTCCAGCGAAGCCGGCATGCTTGCGGCGGTGGATCGCGCCGTGCGGCGCAAGGAAGCCGTAGTGTTCTTCGGCTGGGCGCCGCACCCGATGAACGTCAACGTGCAAATGACCTACCTCACCGGCAGTGAAGACGCCCTCGGCCCGAACGAAGGCATGGCCACCGTCTGGACGGTCACCGCGCCGAAATATGCCGAGCAATGCCCGAACATTGGTCGCTTGCTGAGCAACCTGACCTACACCGCCGAAGACGAGAGCCGAATGATGCAACCGCTGCTCGATCACAAGGACGCCTTCGAGTCGGCCAAGCAATGGCTCAAGGATCACCCGCAAGACAAGCAACGCTGGCTCGAAGGCGTGACCACCTTCGACGGCAAACCGGCTGCTGAAAACCTGAAACTGACCAGTAAATAAACCTGAAATGAATCACCGATTCGCAGCCCGATGTGGGCTGCGAACGGAATCGTCACGCCCTAAGCCACACCTAAGCCACACCTAAAATTCTCGCCTGCAAGGAACCCGCCTCATGAACCACGACGTCATCATCACCTGCGCACTCACCGGTGCTGGCGACACGACCGCCAGAAGCCCACACGTGCCGGTCACCCCGAAACAAATCGCCGCGGCTGCCGTGGAAGCCGCCAAGGCTGGCGCCACCGTGGTCCACTGCCATGTTCGCGACCCCGAAACCGGCAAATTCAGCCGTGATGTGGCGCTGTACCGCGAAGTGATGGAGCGCATCCGCGAGGCCGACGTCGACATCATCGTCAACCTCACTGCCGGCATGGGCGGCGACCTGGAAATCGGCGCGGGCGAGAACCCGATGGAGTTCGGCCCGAACACCGACCTGGTCGGCCCGCTGACCCGTCTGGCCCACGTCGAAGAATTGCTGCCGGAAATCTGCACCCTGGATTGCGGCACCCTGAACTTCGGCGACGGCGACACCATTTACGTGTCCACCCCGGCGCAACTTCGCGCTGGCGCCAAACGCATTCAAGAACTGGGCGTTAAGCCTGAGCTGGAAATCTTCGACACCGGTCACCTGTGGTTCGCCAAGCAGATGATCAAGGAAGGCCTGCTCGATAACCCGCTGTTTCAGCTGTGCCTGGGCATCCCGTGGGGCGCGCCGGCCGACACCACCACCATGAAAGCCATGGTCGACAACCTGCCGGCCGACGCGGTCTGGGCCGGGTTCGGCATCGGTCGCATGCAGATGCCTATGGCCGCACAGGCTGTACTGCTCGGCGGCAACGTGCGGGTTGGCCTGGAAGACAACCTGTGGCTGGACAAGGGTGTTTTGGCGACCAACGGCCAACTGGTCGAACGCGCCTCGGAAATCCTCAGCCGCCTCGGCGCCCGTGTTCTGACCCCAGCTGAAGGCCGGACAAAAATGGGTCTGACCAAGCGCGGTTAACCAAATCTGCACCTTACCTGTGGGAGCGGGCTTACCCGCGATGACGGTAGTCCAGCCGCAGAAAATGCACTGAATGTACTGACGCCATCGCAGGCAAGCCAGCTCCCACAGGTTTCTCGACCAATCTTCAGGACAGCATTCATGAGCTTTATCACTGATATCAAAACCTTCGCCGCCCTGGGCAGCGGTGTCATCGGCAGCGGCTGGGTGTCTCGCGCCCTCGCCCACGGCCTCGACGTGGTGGCCTGGGACCCGGCGCCCGGTGCCGAAGCGGCGCTGCGCAAACGTGTCGCCAATGCCTGGGGCGCACTGGAGAAACAAGGCCTGGCACCCGGCGCGTCGCAGGATCGTCTGCGCTTTGTCGCCACCATTGAAGAATGCGTTCGTGATGCGGACTTCATTCAGGAAAGTGCTCCAGAGCGACTGGACCTGAAACTGGAACTGCACAGCAAAATCAGCGCGGCGGCCAAGCCCAATGCCTTGATCGGTTCCAGTACGTCGGGGCTGTTGCCGAGCGAGTTCTACGAGAGTTCGACCCACCCGGAACGCTGCGTGGTCGGGCACCCGTTCAACCCGGTTTACCTGCTGCCCTTGGTGGAAGTGGTCGGTGGCAAAAATACCGCACCGGAAGCGGTGCAAGCGGCAATGAAAGTCTACGAATCCTTAGGGATGCGCCCGTTGCATGTGCGCAAGGAAGTGCCAGGATTTATCGCCGACCGTTTGCTCGAAGCGTTGTGGCGTGAGGCGCTGCATCTGGTTAACGACGGCGTGGCGACCACCGGTGAAATCGACGATGCAATTCGTTTTGGCGCGGGCCTGCGCTGGTCGTTTATGGGTACTTTCCTGACGTACACCCTGGCGGGTGGCGATGCGGGCATGCGGCACTTCATGGCGCAATTCGGGCCGGCGTTGCAGTTGCCGTGGACCTACCTGCCGGCACCGGAGCTGACCGACAAATTGATCGATGACGTGGTGGATGGCACCAGCGAACAGTTGGGCACGCACAGCATTTCGGCGCTGGAGCGCTATCGTGATGATTGCTTGCTGGCGGTACTGGAAGCGGTGAAGACCACCAAGGCCAAGCATGGCATGGCGTTTAGCGAATAAACCAAGTCAGGGGCCAGCAGGTCTGGCCTCATCGCGGGCAAGCCCGCTCCCACAGGGATCTACTGGGTGGCATAAATTGTATTTACACCTCAAATCACTGTGGGAGCGGGCTTGCCCGCGATAGCGACAGCCCAGACACCACCAACGTTGGATCACTCACCATGCCCACCCTCACCACCTACCAAACCAAAATCATCCCCGACTGGGTCGACTACAACGGCCACCTGCGCGATGCCTTCTATTTGCTGATTTTCAGCTACGCCACCGACGCGCTGATGGATCAACTGGGCATGGACAGCAACAACCGCGAAGCCAGCGGCAACTCGCTGTTCACCCTCGAACTGCACCTCAACTACCTGCACGAAGTGAAGCTCGATGCCGATGTCGAAGTGCACACCCAGATCATCGGCCATGACCGCAAGCGCCTGCACCTCTACCACAGCCTGCATCTGGTGGGCGGTGACAAGGAGCTGGCGGGCAATGAACAAATGCTGCTGCACGTCGACCTGGCCGGGCCGCGATCCGCACCGTTCAGCGAAGAAACCTTGAGCAAACTACAAGCCATTGTCGCCGAGCAAGCCGACCTGCCCGCCCCCGCCTTCATCGGCCGAGTGATCGCTTTACCGCCCGAAAAATAATAAGGAGCTCGTCATGAACACCGCCGCCGCTTTTGCCGATTTCCGCACCTACCCGCTGATCAGCGCGTTGACCGCCATGCACACCCTGGCGGACCGCATTCAAGTGCAGTGGGCGGACGGTCGGGTCAGCCCTTTTCATCATCAATGGCTACGGGACAACTGCCCGTGCCCGCAGTGCGTCTACACGGTGACCCGCGAGCAAGTGCTGGAAATCGTCGATGTCGCGGAAAATCTGATCCCCGACAGTGCGCGAATCGATGCCGAAGGTTGTCTGTGTGTCGATTGGCAGGATGGCCATCTAAGCCGCTTCGACCCGGGCTGGCTGCGAGCCCACGCCTATGACGACGAGTCCCGCGCCGAACGCCGGGCCGCCAAACCGAAAAGTAAGCTGTGGGACAGCCAGCTGAAGCTTCCAGTGTTCGACTATCAGGCGTTGATGAACGACAACGAAGCATTGCTGCAATGGCTCTTGGCCGTGCGCGACATCGGCCTGACCCAGGTTCGCGGCGTACCGACTGAGCCGGGCTCGCTGAAGCTGATCGCACAGCGGATCTCCTTCATCCGCGAGAGCAATTTCGGCGTGCTGTTCAACGTGCAATCCAAGGCCGACGCCGACAGCAATGCCTACACCGCCTTCAACCTGCCGCTGCACAGCGACCTGCCGACCCGAGAGTTGCAACCGGGGCTGCAATTTCTGCATTGCCTGGTCAATGACGCCGACGGTGGTGAGAGCATTTTCGTCGACGGTTTTGCCATCGCTGAAGCTTTGCGCCAGGAAGATCCCGAGGTGTTTCAGGCCTTGTGTGAAATCCCCGTGGAGTTCCGCAACAAGGACCGCCATAGCGACTATCGCTGTCTGGCGCCGATCATCGCTCTGGACTCTTTCGGGCAAGTGTCGGAAATCCGCATGGCGAACTTTCTGCGTGGACCGTTCGATGCTTCAGTCGAGCAAATGCCCAAGCTGTATCGCGCTTACCGACGCTTCATTGCGATGACCCGCGAGGCGCGCTTCCGGGTGATGACCCGGCTCAACCCCGGCGAGCTGTGGTGCTTCGACAACCGCCGCACCCTCCACGCCCGCAACGCTTTCGACCCCGCTACCGGCGCCCGGCATTTCCAGGGTTGTTATGTTGACCGGGATGAGTTGCTGTCGCGGATATTGGTATTGCAAAGATAAACCGCGTCATCGTTCATCGCGGGCAAGCCACGCTCCCACAGATTTGGCGTCGTTCGCCAAATCTGTGGTAACCCCGATCCTGTGGGAGCGTGGCTTGCCCGCGATGGCGTCCGCACAGGCAACACAAAACCCTCTGATTCACACGCAAAAAAAACCCCGATCAAGCCGTGACAGGATCGGGGCAGAGGTGGGTACTGTTGAGGAGCTGTTGCGCGAGGGTGACCAAACCTTCGTGAAGCCAGCTGAGTCCAGTGTGCCCACTCCCATCATTCGCAAGTTAGCCGAAAGCGACCTGTTCATAGGTATTGCGGCCATTGCGACAAATCGTCCTTGCCGCCATCCCCAGCCCCTACCAGAATCGAGCCACGACACCGTTCCCTGAAGAAGGATTGCGTCATGATGCACGCCGATTTGATTGACCAGGAAGACCTGTTGGGCCAGCTGAAATCGTTGGGTTTTCAAGTGCCGAATGGCTCTACAGCCGAGCAGGCTTGCGAGTGTGCGGTGCGAGGCTTGAACGATGAGCGGGCGATGACGCTGCGGACTATGGTCAAGCAGATGTACACCAGCAGCGCGACCATCCTGCCGGCCGTGCGCCAGGCGATCGACAGGCAATTGCTGCCTGCGCTGGCGGAGTATCAGCAAAGCCGTAGTGCCTGATAGAGCCAATCGCGGGCAAGCCCGCTCCCACAGTGATTTTGCGTCGTATACACAATTGATGCATCGACACAGAACCTGTGGGAGCGGGCTTGCCCGCGATGAAGGCCCCTCGGTTTAGAGCCTTACGCTAGCAAACGTCGACTCATTGCGCGCCTGGCTCAACGCCGACAGCGGCCCGGACAACGGCGACAGCACCAGTGCTTGCGGCAGCGGCATCATCGCCACTTGTTGTGTGGTGTTGGAACCCACACGCTCGTCACGTGGCGGAATGCCGAAGTATTCGCGGTAGCACTTGGAGAAGTGCGGCGTAGACACGAAACCACATACCGACGCCACTTCGATGATCGACATCGGCGTTTGCTTGAGCAGCTGCCGAGCGCGAATCAGGCGCAGTTTCAGGTAGTAACGCGACGGCGAGCAGTGCAGGTATTTCTGGAACAACCGCTCCAGCTGACGACGCGAAACAGCGACGTACACCGCCAGTTCGTCGAGGTCGATCGGCTCTTCGAGGTTGGCTTCCATCAGCGCCACGATTTCCTGCAACTTCGGCTGGTTGGTGCCGAGCATGTGCTTGAGCGGCACGCGCTGGTGATCCTGCTCGTTGCGGATGCGCTCGTAGACGAACATTTCCGAGATCGCGGCTGACAGTTCACGACCGTGATCGCGGCTGATCAGGTGCAGCATCATGTCCAGCGGCGCGGTGCCGCCGGAGCTGGTGAAACGGTTGCGATCGAGGGTGAACAGACGGGTGCTCATGGCCACCCGCGGGAAAGCTTCCTGCATCGACGCCAGGCATTCCCAGTGCACGCTGCAATCGAAACCGTCCAGCAGACCGGCGCACGCCAGGGCCCAGCTGCCGGTGCAGACCGCGCCGAGACGACGGGACTGACGCGCCTGGCTTTGCAGCCACGACACGTGCTCGCGGGTTACGGTGCGCTGAATGCCGATACCGCCGCAGACGATGATGGTGTCCATGGGAGGCGCTTTGTGCATGGAGGCGTCGGGGGTGATCTGTAGACCGTCACTGGCCCAGACCTGACCGCCATCGACGGTGAGTGTGGTCCAGCGATACAGCTCGCGGCCGGACAATTGGTTGGCCATGCGCAGAGGTTCTACTGCAGAGGCCAGAGAAATAAGCGTGAAATTGTCCAGCAGCAAAAAGCCGATGGATTGAGGCGCACGGTTCTGGGGTTGAGCCCCGGAGTTGAACGTCGTCATCGCGGTATCTCCTCACACAAAGCGGGTGATGGCCTCAGGCGGAGGCTCTTTTTATTGCCATCGTTCTCGCGTGGGAGACGGGCTTTGTAATGACAGAGCAATTGCCATGCCTAAACTTGAATGCGCGTTCAATAACTCCTGAAAACGACGTCGCGATGTGTCTAAATATGACTCGTAGAGACAGGAGGTTATAAGTGTCATCAAGGGTCGCAGCGCTCTGCCCCGTTGCGTGTGAGCAAATCGGTAGCACTTGTGGGAACAGGGCTACGACGCTCCAGGAGAGAGTGTCACCGCAAGCACGGGTGACGGACGGTCAGGCTTGAATTGGATCCCTGATCGGGGCAGGCAGGCTTATCTGTTTGCGACGCTCTAAAAGGTGGCGCGTTTTGAATCGAGTGTTCACTTAGCGCGCAGTTTTGACTGGTCTGGCGCTATCGCGGGCAAGCCCGCTCCCACAGGATTCATTGTGTGACCGAGAACGGAGGCACACAACAAATCCTTGTGGGAGCGGGCTTGCCCGCGATGGGGTCAACTCGGTCTCAGCACTCAACTGCACTGACAGCCAATCCACCGCGCGATGTCTCTTTATATTTGTCGTGCATGTCGGCACCGGTATCACGCATGGTGCGGATCACTCGGTCCAGCGAGATAAAGTGCTGACCGTCGCCCCGCAGCGCCATCTGCGCCGCGTTGATCGCTTTCACCGCGGCAATCGCGTTGCGCTCGATGCACGGCACTTGCACCAGGCCACCCACTGGGTCGCAGGTCAGGCCCAAGTTATGTTCCAGGCCAATTTCCGCCGCGTTGCACAGTTGCTCCGGGGTGGCACCGAGAATCTCCGCCAACCCGGCCGCCGCCATGGCGCAGGCCGAACCGACTTCACCCTGGCAACCGACTTCGGCACCGGAGATCGAGGCGTTCTTCTTGCACAGAATCCCTACCGCCGCGGCACTGAGGAAGTAATCGACCACGTTGGCGTCGGTCACTGCCTCGCTGAATTTCATAAAGTAGTGCAGCACCGCCGGAATGATCCCCGCCGCGCCATTGGTCGGTGCCGTAACCATGCGCCCGCCGGCAGCGTTTTCTTCGTTGACCGCCAGGGCGAACAGGTTCACCCACTCCATGGCGCTCAAGGTCGAGCCGATCACGTTGGGCTTGTTCAGTTCTTGCAGGCTGCGGTGCAGTTTGGCCGCACGACGACGCACATTCAGGCCACCGGGCAGGATGCCTTCGTGTTTAAGGCCTTGCTCCACGCAATCTTGCATCGCGCGCCAGAGCTTCATCAGGCCGGCGCGAATTTCCTCTTCGCTGCGCCAGACTTTCTCGTTGGCCATCATCAGCTCTGCAACGCGCAGGTTGTGCTGCTTGCACAGACTGAGCAGCTCGACGGCACTGGAGAAGTCGTAAGGCAGCACGGTGCGATCCAGATCCACCACGCCGCTGGAAGCTTGTGCCTCATCGACGACAAAACCGCCGCCGATGGAGTAGTAGGTGTCGCGATGCAGCTCGCCGTGATCGCCTTCGGCAACCAGGGTCATGGCGTTGGGATGGAACGGCAGGTTCTCGTCGATCAGGCGCATGTCCCGGGCCCAGATGAACGGGACCGACAAGCGACCGTCGAGCAATAGCGTGTTGGTTTCACGCAGGGTCTCGATGCGGATGCCGATTTGCGACGGATCGATCGCGTCCGGCCACTCGCCCATCAGCCCCATGATCACCGCGTTGTCGCTGCCATGACCGATGCCGGTGGCAGATAACGAACCATAAAGCTGAACTTCGACACGCCTTACTTGTTCCAAAAGACCCTGCTCACGCAAACCTTGCACGAACAGCGCCGCAGCTCGCATAGGCCCGACGGTGTGTGAACTGGAAGGGCCAATGCCGATTTTGAACAGGTCGAAAACGCTGATAGCCATTACTGCTGAACTCCTGGATGTGCCTGCTCCAGGCGCAAAAGCGCCCAGTGACGGAGCTGCTACGCTGAAGCTGCAATCCGCCGAGATGGCCGCATCATCAGGCTTTTGTCATGTCGTTCAACGTCTCACACCGACGCACTCATGCCCGCTAGCGCCGCAGGCCGCTTACGCTGTGTTTTCGCCGTTTTTTTGCGGATCAGCGAGGCAAAACGGGCTGAAAAAAGCTGTAAACGACGTTACCGACACTGGATGCGACCATCCCTGTACTGGATACGACGCACCCTGTAGGCGTCAGATTTTCACTGGTACATGATCGTATCGACTCGATTGCAAGGCGCCGTGGTAGAGCTGTCTCCAAAACGCCATCCAACCGCAACAGATAAGTGCGGTGGTCCAGTCGGAACACTGCCAAAAAAAACACCAAGGAGTCCCCCCTTATGAAAGGTTCCCCGTCGTTGTTGTTGGCCGCCATGCTGAGTCTGCCGTTTCTGGCTCAAGCCGCAGAACCGGCCCAATGCAGCACCGTAAACTTCTCCGATGTCGGCTGGACGGACATTACCGTCACCACCGCCACCACCAGCGTCGTTCTCGACGCCCTGGGCTACAAGACCAAGACCACGATGATTTCCGTGCCGGTGACCTACAAGTCCCTGGCCGACGGCAAGAACATGGACGTGTTCCTCGGCAACTGGATGCCGACCATGGAAAACGACATCAAGGCCTACCGCGATGCCGGCACCGTGGACACCCTGCGCGCTAATCTGGAAAACGCAAAATACACACTCGCCGTCCCCGAAGAGTTGTATAACAAAGGTCTGAAAGATTTCGCCGACATCGCCAAGTTCAAGAAAGAACTCGACGGCAAGATCTATGGCATCGAACCGGGTAACGACGGCAACCGCCTGATCCAGAGCATGATCGACAAGGACGCCTTCGGCTTGAAAGCAGCCGGCTTCAAGGTAGTCGAGTCCAGCGAGGCAGGCATGCTCTCGCAAGTCGATCGCGCTCAGCGCCGCAACACCGCCGTGGTGTTCCTGGGCTGGGAACCGCATCCGATGAACACTCGATTCAAGATGAAGTACCTGACCGGCGGCGACGAATACTTCGGCCCGAACTTCGGCCAGGCGACCATCTACACCAACACCCGCAAGGGTTACGCACAGGAATGCAGCAACGTCGGTCAGTTGCTGAAAAACCTGGTGTTTACCCTCGACATGGAAAGCACGCTGATGGGCAACGTCCTGGACGACAAAATGAAGCCTGACGCGGCCGCCAAGGCCTGGCTGAAAAAGAATCCACAGGTGCTCGATACCTGGCTCGCTGGCGTGACCACCATTGACGGTAAACCTGGCCTGGAAGCCGTGAAAGCCAAGCTCGCGCAGCCTTGATTTAGGAAGCATCGCTTACGCCGGGCGAGTTCGCTCGCCCGGGCTGTTTATTTCCTTGCATGCGGACGTTCACTACCATGCTGATTGATCAGAAAATACCTTTAGGCCAGTACATCGCGGGCTTCGTTGAATGGTTGACGCAAAACGGCGCCAGCACCTTCGACGCAATCGCCGTGTCACTGGAAACGATGATCCACGGTGTGACTTTTGCGCTGACCTGGTTCAACCCGCTGGCATTGATCGGCCTTATCGCGCTACTGGCACACTTCATCCAACGCAAATGGGGCCTGACCGTTTTCGTCATCGCCTCCTTTCTGCTGATCCTCAATCTGGGGTATTGGCAGGAAACCATGGAAACCCTCGCCCAGGTGTTGTTCGCCACCCTGGTGTGCGTGCTGATCGGCGTGCCGTTGGGCATCGTCGCCGCGCACAAACCGATGTTCTACACAGTGATGCGGCCGGTGCTCGATCTGATGCAGACCGTACCGACCTTCGTGTACCTCATTCCTACCCTGACCCTCTTCGGTCTGGGTGTGGTCCCGGGTCTGATCTCGACGGTAGTGTTCGCGATTGCCGCGCCTATCCGCCTGACCTACCTGGGTATTCGCGATGTTCCGCAGGAATTGATGGACGCCGGCAAAGCCTTCGGCTGCTCGCGCCGTCAACTGCTCTCACGGATTGAACTGCCCCACGCCATGCCAAGCATCGCGGCCGGTATCACCCAGTGCATCATGCTGTCGTTGTCGATGGTGGTGATTGCGGCACTGGTGGGCGCCGACGGCCTGGGCAAACCCGTGGTCAACGCACTGAACACTGCTGATATCGCACTGGGCTTCGAAGCAGGCCTGGCGATCGTACTGCTGGCGATCATGCTCGACCGTATCTGCAAACAACCCGACGCTAAAGTAGGGGGTGACGCATGAGCATTATTCGCTTCGAAGACGTGGACGTGATCTTCTCCAAAGACCCGCGCGAGGCACTCAAACTCCTCGACCAGGGCATGACCCGTGATCAGATCCTGAAAAAGACCGGGCAAATCGTCGGCGTTGAAAAAGCCACTCTGGACATCGAGAAAGGTGAAATCTGCGTACTGATGGGCCTGTCCGGCTCCGGCAAATCCAGCCTGTTGCGCTGCATCAACGGCCTCAACACCGTCAGCCGTGGCAAATTGTTCGTCGAGCATGAAGGCAAGCAGATCGACATCGCTTCCTGTACTCCGGCAGAACTGAAAATGATGCGCACCAAGCGCATCGCAATGGTGTTCCAGAAGTTCGCCCTGATGCCTTGGCTGACGGTGCGCGAGAACATCAGCTTCGGTCTGGAAATGCAGGGCCGGCCGGAGAAGGAACGGAAAAAACTGGTCGATGAAAAACTCGAACTGGTGGGCCTGACCCAGTGGCGCAACAAGAAACCCGATGAGCTTTCCGGCGGTATGCAACAACGTGTGGGCCTGGCCCGCGCACTGGCGATGGATGCCGACATTCTGCTGATGGACGAACCGTTCTCGGCCCTCGACCCGCTGATCCGCCAGGGCCTGCAAGACGAACTGCTGGAACTGCAAAGCAAGCTGAACAAAACCATCGTGTTCGTAAGCCACGACCTCGATGAAGCCCTGAAGCTCGGCAGCCGTATCGCGATCATGAAAGACGGTCGGATCGTCCAGTACAGCAAGCCAGAAGAGATCGTGTTGAACCCTGCGGATGATTACGTGCGCACCTTCGTCGCCCACACCAATCCGTTGAACGTATTGTGCGGTCGCAGCCTGATGCGCACCCTGGACAACTGCAAACGCATCAACGGTTCGGTGTGCCTGGATCCGGGCGGCGATTCGTGGCTGGACCTGGCCGAAGGCAACACCATCAAAGGCGCACGCCAGAACGGCTCGAGCCTGGACCTGCAGAACTGGATACCGGGGCAAGCGGTTGAAGGTTTGGGTCGTCGGCCAACGCTGGTGGACTCCAACATCGGCATGCGCGATGCGTTGCAGATTCGTTACCAGACCGGCAACAAACTGGTGCTGCACGACAACAACAAGGTTGTCGGGATTCTCGGCGACAGCGAGCTGTACCACGCGCTGCTCGGCAAGAACCTGGGGTAAGAAGCAGCAGACACAAAAACGCCGCGACAGGATCGCGGCGTTTTTGTTTATCGGGATATCGGGTAATCCAGCGTCAAGGCTGATAACCCCATCGCGGGCAAGCCCGCTCCCACAGGGATCGATGTCGTGATCAATATTTGTGTCACAACCCTGATCCTGTGGGAGCGGGCTTGCCCGCGATGAATGCGACACGGTGCTTCAGACAGAAACACCACCCCCTGTCGAAACTCAGCTATAAACCCGGCCAAGGAGCTGCCGATGGCTTTCAAACTGATCGAGCACGTCACGGGTGATCTGATCCTGAGTGAAGCCCATCAAATCGTAGTCCTGGCTGCCGTTGTGCAGGTACACCTCGGCGCGGTAGTAGCGTGCGCGCGGCTCGTCGGCACTTTCGGGCGACACCGTTTCACTCGCCGCCGCCAGATAACCGTCCAGGCTCACTTCGTAGACAAAAGGGTTGCCCTCTTCCATCTCGATCCGCACGCCCATGCAACGCTTGGCCTTGCCCAGCAACGTCTGCACATCCAGGCCCTGAGCACGCAATTGCACAGCTGCATCTTCCAGCGCCGGGCTGACGCGCTTGTCCATGAACCGCTGTACGATCGACTGGTTCGGCTGCAGGTCCAGCTGGGTCAGGCGCTCGCTGAAACCACGACGACCACGCGCTGCCAGTTCCGCTTGCTCCTGTTCGATTTGCACGTCCTGGCGCATGGCCTTGTGCAAGCCAAACATGAAGAACACCAGCACCACCGAGAACGGCAGCCCCGCCAGCACTACCATGGTTTGCATGGCTTCGAAGTTACCGGCGAACAGCAGACCGATGGTCACCAGGGTGATCACCGCCGACCAGAAAATCCGCAGCCAGTGCGGCGCATCTTCGTCGACATTGCCGCCCTTGCAGGAAAGGTTGGCCATCATCACCGCGCCGGAATCCGCCGGGGTCAGGAACAGCACGAAGCCGACAAAAATCGACACGCCGATCACGATCTTCGACGCCGGGTAATGCTCAAGCAACTGGTAGATCGCCATCGACGGCTGTTCCAGCGCCGTCTTCCCGAGCTCCACCGCCCCATGGTTCATCACCAAGTCCAGGGCCGAGTTACCGAAGATCGACAGCCATGCCAGGGTGAAGCCCAGCGGAATCAACAGCACGCCGGCCACCAATTCACGCACCGTGCGACCACGGGAAATACGCGCGATAAACATGCCTACGAATGGCGCCCAGGAAATCCACCAGGCCCAGTAGAACAGAGTCCACAGGCCCAACCAGCGGTCGGACTTCTCACTGTCGCCTTCATACACATAGAGGTCGAAGGTCTTCAGCACCACGCCGTTCAGGTAGTCACCGATGTTCTGCACAAAGCCGTTGAGCAGGTGCAGGGTCGGGCCGAACAACAGCACGAAAATCAGCAAGCCACTGAACAGCACAATGTTCAGGTTGGACAGGCGGCGAATGCCGTTTTCCACGCCGGACACAGCGGCGATGGTCGCCACCGTGCTCATCACGATGATCACGATCAGCAGGTTTGTGTTGCTGTGTTCCATGCCGAACAGGTTTTCCAGGCCCGACGACACTTGCAGCGAACCGATCCCCAGGTTCGTCACCAGCCCCAGCAGGGTCACGAACATGCCGAAGCCGTCCACCGCATGACCGGCGGCGCCTTTGACCCAACGCTCGCCGACCAGCGGATACAGCGCCGACCGCAACGCCAGCGGCTGGTTATGACGGTAAGCAAAGTACGCCACGGCCAGGCCGACCAGTGCGTAGATCGCCCAGCCATGCAGGCCCCAATGCAGGAATGTCAGTTGCACCGCCTGACGGGCCGCAAGGTTGCTGCCGGCCACGCCTTCCGGCGGATTGAAGTAATGATCCAGCGGCTCGGAAGCACCGAAGTACAGCAACGAGATGCCGATACCCGACGAGAACAGCATCCCCGCCCAGGCGCCGTAGCTGAAATCCGGGGTGTCGTCCTTGCTGCCCAGTTTGAGTTTGCCGTAGGACGAAAACGCCAGGCCCACCACAAAAACCAGATAAGCGGCGATCACCACCATGTAGTACCAGCCGAAGCTGCGGGACAACCAGGCCTGGGCAATGCCGAGCATTCTGCCGGCCTCTTGCGGGGCGATGATCAGAATGGCGGTCAACAGCAGGATCAGCGCGGTAGAGGTGTAGAACACCCAACCGTTGACCGTCACCTTCTCGGGTGGGGTCTTTATTAGAGAGGCAGAACTCATGGCACAGATGCTCCAGGCAGTGCGAGAGAAGAACACAAGGCAACGCGGTACCCGACCAATCGGTTAGTTGGCAGCCGACCAGTGGGTGATATAAAGACACCCCGAAAAAAGCCCGAAACCCTTGGAACGCCTGCGCGTATAGGTTTCGAGCATTTTTGGATGTCGGTTTATCGCCATTTACACGTAGGAAAAATCTGTAAGCAGCGACGATTTGTCGCAGATCTTATTCTTTGTTGATTGAACGTTCAATCAAAACAAAATAGACTGGCCCTCAACCCGGTAGCCGTTTTTCGTCTACGGGAAGGCCTAAGGAGATGTGCAAGATGCCCAAGGTCGGTATGCAACCCATCCGCCGCCAGCAATTGATCGAAGCCACGATGCAGGCCGTCGATCAGGTCGGCATGGGGGATGCCAGCATTGCGCTGATCGCCCGTTTGGCCGGTGTCTCGAATGGCATCATCAGTCACTATTTTAAGGACAAGAACGGCCTGATCGCCGCCACGGCGCAGTATCTGATGAGTGTCCTCAGCGAGAACGTCACCGCGCGCCGTCAGGCGTTGGAGGACGCCAGCCCACGGGCTCACCTTCAGGTGATTATCGAAGGCAACTTCGACGCCAGCCAGGTCAATGGCCCGGCAATGAAAACCTGGCTGGCCTTCTGGGCCACCAGCATGCACCACCCGTCTTTGCACCGGTTGCAGCGGATCAACGATCACCGTCTGTATTCCAACCTGTGCTGCCAGTTCCGCCGTGTGTTGCCGCTTGATCAAGCGCGCAGCGCCGCCCGCGGCCTGGCAGCCCTCATTGACGGTTTGTGGTTGCGCGGCGCGCTGTCGGGAGATGCTTTCGACACCGGGCAGGCGCACCAGATCGCTTACGAATACATGGATTTCCAACTGGCCAAGCAGGTGAGTTAGAGCACACATAAAAGCGCTCAGCCCCTGAACCGCTACTGATCAGCGTCGCCAACGCTACACGGCACGCCCCAGTGGCTAACGCCAACCAACTTATGCTCTTGCGAGGACTTTATGGCCCGTTTCGAACTGCAAAAACTCTACATCGATGGCGGCTACAGTGACGCCAGCAGCGACGCCACCTTCGAAGCCATCAACCCGGCTAACGGTGAAGTCCTCGCAACCGTACAGCGTGCGACCAAGGAAGACGTTGAGCGCGCTGTGGTCAGCGCCGAAAAGGGCCAGAAAATCTGGGCTGCGATGACGGCCATGGAGCGTTCGCGCATCCTGCGTCGTGCCGTCGACATCCTGCGCGAGCGCAACGATGAGCTGGCCGCCCTGGAAACCCTGGACACCGGCAAGGCGTACTCCGAAACCCGTTACGTCGACATCGTTACCGGCGCTGACGTGCTGGAGTACTACGCAGGCCTGGTACCGGCCATCGAAGGCGAGCAGATTCCGCTGCGCACCACGTCTTTCGTTTACACCCGTCGCGAGCCGCTGGGTGTCGTGGCCGGTATCGGCGCGTGGAACTACCCGATCCAGATCGCTTTGTGGAAATCCGCACCTGCCCTGGCGGCCGGTAACGCGATGATCTTCAAGCCAAGCGAAGTCACTTCCCTGACCACCCTGAAACTGGCCGAGATCTACACCGAAGCTGGCGTTCCGGCTGGCGTGTTCAACGTTCTGACCGGCAGTGGCCGTGAAGTCGGCACCTGGCTGACCGAACACCCACGCATCGAAAAAATCTCCTTCACCGGCGGCACCGACACCGGCAAGAAGGTCATGGCCAGCGCTTCCGCCTCGTCGCTGAAAGACGTGACCATGGAACTGGGCGGCAAATCTCCGCTGATCATTTTCGACGACGCCGACCTGGATCGCGCCGCCGACACCGCGATGATGGCCAACTTCTATAGCTCCGGTCAGGTCTGCACCAACGGCACTCGCGTGTTCGTACCGAGCCACCTGAAAGCCGCGTTCGAAGCCAAGATCGTTGAGCGCGTTGCACGCATTCGCGTCGGCAACCCGGAAGACGAAAACACCAACTTCGGCCCGCTGGTCAGCTTCGCCCACATGGAAAGCGTGCTGGGTTACATCGCCAAAGGTAAGGAAGAAGGCGCTCGCGTCCTGTGCGGCGGCGATCGTCTGAACGACGGCGAATTCGCCAAAGGCGCGTTCGTGGCTCCGACCGTGTTCACCGATTGCACCGACGAGATGACCATCGTTCGCGAAGAAATCTTCGGTCCGGTGATGAGCATCCTGACCTACGAAACCGAAGAAGAAGTGATCCGTCGTGCCAACGACACCGAGTTCGGTTTGGCGGCTGGCGTCGTCACCAAGGACCTGAACCGCGCTCACCGCGTGATCCATCAACTGGAAGCCGGTATCTGCTGGATCAACGCCTGGGGCGAGTCCGACGCCAAGATGCCGGTCGGCGGCTACAAGCAGTCGGGCGTGGGTCGTGAGAACGGCATCAGCTCGCTGAACAACTTCACACGCATCAAATCGGTACAGGTCGAACTGGGCGATTACGCCTCGGTGTTCTAAGGCGGTATTTGCTTCGCCTGCGAGATCGCTATCGCAGGCAAGCCAGCTCCCACAGGTTTGGCGTCGTTCGCCAAATCTGCGGTGCCCCCGATCCCTGTGGGAGCGTGGCTTGCCCGCGATCGAGTGCGAAGCACTCGCCGACCTGACCAACTTCAAAGAGGGTGCATTCAATGTCCCAAGAGTTCGATTACATCATCATCGGTGCCGGCTCGGCCGGTAACACCCTGGCGACCCGTCTGACTGAAGACGAAGGCGTCACCGTCCTGCTGCTCGAAGCGGGCGGCCCGGATTACCGTCTCGACTTCCGCACGCAAATGCCGGCCGCCCTGGCCTTCCCGCTGCAAGGTCGTCGCTACAACTGGGCGTATGAAACCGATCCAGAGCCACACATGGACGGTCGCCGGATGGAATGCGGTCGTGGCAAGGGCCTGGGTGGTTCTTCGCTGATCAACGGCATGTGCTACATCCGTGGTAACGCGATGGACTACGACAATTGGTCGAAGCTGCCCGGTCTGGAAGACTGGAGCTACCTCGACTGCCTGCCGTATTTCCGCAAGGCTGAAACCCGTGACATCGGCCCGAATGACTACCACGGTGGCGACGGTCCGGTCAGCGTGACCACGCCGAAAGCCGGCAACAACCCTCTGTTCCACGCGATGGTTGAAGCCGGCGTGCAAGCCGGTTACCCGCGTACCGAAGACCTGAACGGCTACCAGCAAGAAGGTTTCGGCCCGATGGACCGCACCGTGACGCCGAACGGCCGTCGCGCCAGCACCGCTCGCGGTTACCTGGACGTCGCCAAGAAGCGCTCGACCCTGACCATCGTCACCCATGCCCTGACCGACAAGATCCTGTTCGAAGGCAAGCGTGCGGTCGGCGTGCGTTACCTGATCGGCGCCGCTGAAGAGCGCGTTGAAGCCCGCGCCCGCAAGGAAGTGCTGCTGTGCTCCGGCGCCATTGCTTCGCCGCAGATTCTGCAACGCTCCGGTGTCGGCCCGGCCGAACTGCTGAAAAAACTCGACATTCCGGTGGTCCACGACCTGCCGGGCGTTGGCGAAAACCTGCAGGATCACCTTGAGCTGTACCTGCAATACGCCTGCACCCAACCGGTCTCGCTGTACCCGTCGCTGCTGCTGCACAACCAGCCGGCCATCGGTGCCGAGTGGCTGTTCAACGGCACCGGCATCGGCGCCAGCAACCAGTTCGAGGCCGGTGGTTTCATCCGCACTCGTCCGGAATTTGATTGGCCGAACATTCAGTACCACTTCCTGCCGGTGGCGATTAACTACAACGGCAGCAACGGTGTGAAAGAGCACGGCTTCCAGGCGCACATGGGCTCCATGCGTTCGCCAAGCCGTGGTCGCATCCAGGCCAAGTCCAAGGATCCACGCGAGTACCCGAGCATCCTGTTCAACTACATGGCCACCGAGCAGGACTGGCAGGAATTTCGCGACGGCATCCGCCTGACCCGTGAAATCATGCAACAGCCAGCACTGGACGCCTTCCGTGGCCGCGAAATCAGCCCGGGCATTGACGTTCAATCCGACGAGCAGCTGGACAAGTTCATCCGCGAGCACGCCGAAACCGCGTTCCACCCGTCCTGCTCGTGCAAGATGGGCACCGACGAGATGGCCGTGGTCGACGGCGAAGGTCGTGTGCACGGCATGCAAGCCCTGCGCGTGGTCGATGCCTCGATCATGCCGATCATCACCACCGGCAACCTGAACGCGCCAACGATCATGATGGCCGAGAAAATCGCCGACAAGATCCGCGGTCGCAAGCCATTGCCGCGTAGCAAGGCTGCTTACTACGTGGCCGGTGATGCACCGGTGCGTGGCAAGCCGTTGCGGGATGTGAGCCTGACGGCGCAGTAAGACAGTTACACCAAGGCGCACCTATCGCGGGCAAGCCCGCTCCCACAGGTTTCGGGTTGGATTGCAAATGTGTAGTCCACCCAATCCCCCTGTGGGAGCGGGCTTGCCCGCGATGGAGCCCGACCAGACAACACATCTCGACCTGACGCATCCTGGCAATCCCTCCCCACACCGCTCCGCCCTTGATCTACCCCCCGCCCAGGCCTAATCTAGCGCCACGCAAACGTTTCACCCCCTCGCAATACCGATACATCGCAACTCCATACCAAGGAGGTTCCCGAATGTTCGATTTCCACCCCCAGCTCAAGCAGCGTTTTGCTGCCTTGCGCACGGGCGCTGAATTCTTTTCGCTGCGTTATGTGCGCGAGTCCGGCCAGTACCTGTCGGTACGCAAGAACGTCGCCGAACCGCCGAGCCTGAGCCGTGACGAAGGCGCGATGCTGACCGTTCGGGTCAACGGTGTCGAAGCCTATGCCGCCACCAACGACCTGTCCCAATCCGGCCTGCAAGCCGCGCTGGAGAAAGCCGAGCAACAAGCCCGTCGACTCAAGCCTCACGCCCTGCTCGACCTGCGCGAGCAAGCGGTCTCCAGCGACCGCGCCGACTATTTCTCGCCCAACTTCGACCAGCCCTTTCCGTCCCTGAGCGATTGCTACCAATTGCTCGGCGCCGAATCCGCCGCCGTGCCCAAGGACGAGCGACTGGTGAACTGGCAGGCGAGCATCGGCATCACCAACGTCGAGCAAATCTACCTCAACAGCGCCGGTGCCGAATTGCGTCAGGCCCAGCGTTTCGTCTACCCGAGCGTGGACGTCACCGCCTACGACGGCAGCGACAGCCAGACCCGCAGCCTGGGCCGCGAGAATTTCGGCCAGCAGGGCGGCTTTGATGTGATCAGCCGTTGCGGCCTGATCGGTGCCGGCCCGAAAGTCGCCGATCAGGCACTGCAATTGCTGCTGGCGCCGAACACCCCGCAAGGCCCGCGCGATCTGTTGCTGATGCCTGACCAAATGATGCTGCAGATCCACGAGTCCATCGGTCACCCGCTGGAACTGGACCGCATCCTGGGCGATGAGCGCAATTACGCCGGCACCAGTTTCGTCAAGGCAGAAGACTTCGGCAGCCTGCAATACGGCTCCGAACTGCTCAACGTGACGTTCGACCCGGACATCCCCGAGCAACTCGCCAGCTATGGCCATGACGACGACGGCAGCGCCGCCAGCAAGCAATTTCTGATTAAAGAAGGTTTGTTGCTGCGGCCATTGGGCGGCGCACTGTCGCAATTCCGTGCCGGCATGGACGGCGTTGCCAACAGCCGCGCCTGCAGCTGGAACCGTCCACCGATCGACCGTATGGCCAACCTCAACATCGAGCCCGGCGATCAGCCACTGGAACAACTGATCGGCAATATCGAGCACGGCATTTTGATGAGCACCAACCGTTCCTGGTCCATCGACGATGCGCGCAACAAGTTCCAGTTCGGTTGCGAATGGGGCCAGTTGATTGAAAACGGTGAACTCAAGGGTGTGGTGAAGAACCCGAACTACCGGGCGATTTCCGCACAATTCTGGAAAAGCCTCAGCGCTGTCGGCGATGCCAACACCGTCAAAGTGCTAGGCACGCCGAACTGCGGCAAAGGCGAACCGAACCAGGTGATCCGCGTCGGCCATGCGTCGCCGGCCTGTGTGTTCAGCAATGTGGATGTGTTTGGAGGAGACGCCTGATGAGTACTTCCACGAGCACTTCAAATAGCCAGGCCGAGTCATTCAAGGACCTGGTCAATTGGCTGCGCGGTGCACTGCGCACGCCTGAGCAATTCACCCTCAGCTACGCCGCCGAGTCGTCGGCCTTCGTGCGCTTCAACCATGCCAAAGTCCGTCAGGCCGGGCAGGTGCAGCAGGCGAGTGTCGGGTTCAAACTGATTAACGATGGTCGTCATGCCGATCTGAATATCACGCTGTCGGGCGACCCCGAAGCCGATCTTCAGCGTCTGGCCGAAGGCTTGCAACAGTTGCGCGAAACCCTGCCACTGTTGCCTCAGGATCCATACCTGCTGCTTAACCAGAACGACTGGCAGAGCAACAACGTGCAGGAGCATCCGCTGCCGGACACCGAGCAAGTGGTTGCTGAAATCACCCAGGCTGCCGAGGGCCTGGACCTGGTCGGCTTCTACGCCGCTGGGCCGATCAGTCGCGGTTTCGCCAGTTCCTCGGGCGCGTTCGGCTGGCATCAGGCTAACAGTTTCAACTTCGATTTCAGCCTGTTTCATGAAAACGGTCAGGCAGTGAAAGCCAGTTTTGCCGGGCACGACTGGAACAGCGAAGGGTTTGCCAGGCGCTTCCAGCAGGCCCGCGAGCAATTGGCGTTTCTGGGTCGGCCATTGCGCACACTGCCGCCCGGCGAATACCGCGCCTACCTGGCGCCGGCAGCGCTGGAAGAAATCATGGGCATGTTGAGCTGGGGCGGGTTTTCGGCCCAGGCGATTGCCAGCAAACAGAGCCCATTGCAAAGGTTCTACGCCAGCGAAGCCTGCTTCAGCCCCAACGTATGGTTGAGTGAGCAGGTCAGCGGTTCCTTGAGCCCGGCGTTTTCCGACGAAGGTTATCCTCGCGATGATCTGGGGTTGATCGCCAAAGGCATGGCCAATGCCCGACTGATCAATTCCCGCAGCGCCGCCGAATACGGCCTCGCTGCCAACGGCGCCAGCAGCCATGAATACCCGACGGCGCTGGTCATGAAAGGCGGCAATCTGGAGCAGGCGGAGATCCTCAAACGCCTCGGCACCGGGCTCTACATCAGCAACCTGTGGTACCTGAACTACTCGGACCAACCGGCAGCGCGCCTGACCGGTATGACCCGGTTTGCGACCTTCTGGGTCGAGAACGGCGAGATTCAGGCACCGGTCAGCACCATGCGTTTCGATGACAGCGTCTACAGCCTGCTCGGTTCGCAGCTGGAAGCGTTGACCAAGGAATGCGAGCTGATGTTGTCGGCTAGCACCTACAGTCAGCGGGCGACTGCTTCGGCGTTATTGCCGGGTGCGCTCGTCAGCCGACTTACGTTGACGCTGTAAATACAAAACCTGTGGGAGCGGGCTTGCCCGCGAAGAGGCCATCAGCTTCAACATCAATGTTGACTGACACATCGCCTTCGCGGGCAAGCCCGCTCCCACAGGTTTACGGTTACCAGACCAACCCACAAGAGGTCCCATGCCCAACCGCCCACCTCTCGACGCCGTCACCGCCCGCTGGGTACCGTGGGTTGTGGCCATTGCTTTCTTCATGCAGTCCCTCGACGGGACGATCCTCAACACCGCCCTCCCCGCCATGGCCCGGGACTTGGCCGAAGACCCGTTGCGCATGCAGGGCGTAATCATCGCCTACATGCTCACCGTCGCTTTACTGATCCCCGCCTCCGGCTGGATCGCCGACCGCTTCGGCACCCGGAAGATTTTCTTTGGCGCGATCCTCCTGTTCAGCTTCGGCTCATTGCTCTGCGCCTTGTCCAGCACCCTGAGCATGCTCATCGGCGCCCGGGTGATTCAGGGCCTCGGTGGCGCCTTGATGCTACCGGTTGGGCGATTGGTGGTGCTGCGCGCGTATCCGCGCTCGGAGCTGGTGCGGATCATGGGGTTCATTACCATTCCCGGCCTGCTTGGCCCGCTGATCGGCCCGACCATGGGCGGCTGGATGGTGCAATACCTGACCTGGCACTGGATCTTTCTGATCAACCTGCCGGTGGGCGTCCTCGGTTGCTACGCGGTATGGAAATTCATTCCCGACCTGCGCGGCAGCGAGCGCACCCGCTTCGATAGCCTGGGTTTTTTGCTGTTCGGCGCGGCGATGGTGCTGATCACCATCGCCATGGAAGGCCTCGGCGAACTGCACCTGCCGCACTTGCGGGTGATGTTGCTGCTGTTTGGCGGCATGGCGTGTCTGGCGGCGTATTGGCTGCGGGCCGGGCACATCGACAATCCGCTGTTTGCACCATCGCTGTTCAAGACCCGGACCTTCGCCGTGGGCATCCTCGGCAACCTGTTCGCCCGGCTGGGTAGCGGCGCATTGCCGTTTCTGGTGCCGTTGCTACTGCAAGTGGCGCTGGGTTACTCGCCGTCTCAGGCCGGGATGAGCATGCTGCCCCTGGCTGCGGCCGCAATGGTCGCCAAGTCGGTGGCGCGGCCGCTGATCGAACGTTTCGGCTACCGCACCGTGCTGACCGGCAACACACTGGCGCTGGGAATCATGCTGGCGAGCATGGGACTGGTCAGCGAGCAGACGCCGTATTGGTTGCTGCTCGCTCAGTTGGCGGTTCTGGGGGCGATCAACTCCTTGCAGTTCACCGCAATGAACACCGTCACCCTGATCGACCTCGACGACGCCAGCGCCAGCAGCGGCAACAGTTTGCTGTCGGTGGTCGCGCAATTGTCCCTGAGCCTCGGTGTGGCTTGCGCCGGCGCCCTGCTCGGCGGCTTCACGGCAGAGATCGGCAATGACGGCGTGGACACGGTTCTGGGCGCGTTCCAGCTGACGTTTGTGACGGTCGGAATCATGGCGATGCTGGCTGCAACGATCTTCTCGCAGCTTTCACCCAAGGATGGCCGACGAATGGTCAGCCGCGAGCACGATATAGAGCACTGATTTGTAGCAGCTGCCGAGGCACGAGGCTGCGTTGCGTGTCCGCAGGACCGCCCTCGGGGGCTGCTTCGTAGCCCAACGCAGCCTCGTGCCTCGGCAGCTGCTACACGCTATTCGTCCAGAATTTGCAGGTGGAGAGCATGAGACTGATACACTGCGCGACATTTTGTTTTGCAGGCCAGTCCCGTGACCACCATCGCCACCGCTTTTAATACTTTGCCGCTGTCCGCCGCCATGCTGGCTAACCTCGACTCCCTCGGTTATGCCCAGATGACGCCGATCCAGGCGCAAAGCTTGCCGGTGATCCTCAAGGGGATGGACCTGATCGCCCAAGCCAAGACCGGCAGCGGCAAGACCGCCGCCTTCGGTATCGGCCTGCTGAACCCGATCAATCCGCGTTTCTTCGGTTGCCAGGCGCTGGTCATTTGCCCGACTCGCGAGTTGGCTGACCAGGTTGCCAAGGAAATCCGTCGTCTGGCCCGTGCCGAAGACAACATCAAGGTCCTGACCTTGTGTGGCGGCGTGTCCTTCGGACCGCAGATCGGCTCGCTGGAGCACGGCGCGCACATCATCGTCGGTACTCCGGGGCGCATCCAGCAGCACCTGCGCAAGGGTTCGCTGGTGCTTCACGGCCTGAACACGCTGATCCTCGACGAAGCCGACCGCATGCTCGACATGGGTTTCTACGATTCCATCGAAGAAATCATCGCCCAGACCCCGGAGCGCCGCCAGACCCTGCTGTTCTCCGCCACGTATCCGGTGGGCATCAAGCAACTGGCGTCGAAATTCATGCGCACTCCTCAGATCGTGAAGGCCGAGGCGTTCCACGACGATACGCAGATCGAGCAGCGCTTCTACGAGATCTCTCCGGAAGAGCGTATGGATGCAGTGGTCAAAGTCCTCGCGCATTTCCGTCCAGCATCCTGCGTGGCCTTCTGCTTCACCAAGCAGCAGGTTCAGGAAACCGTTGATCACCTGACCTCCAAAGGCATCTCCGCCGTCGGTCTGCAGGGTGATCTGGAACAGCGTGACCGCGATCAGGTATTGGCCATGTTCGCCAACCGCAGCACTTCGGTGCTGGTTGCCACTGATGTCGCCGCACGCGGTCTGGACATCGATATGCTGGACATGGTGATCAACGTCGAACTGGCCCGTGACTCGGAAATCCACATTCACCGTGTCGGCCGTACTGGCCGTGCCGGTGAGAAAGGCATCGCGATCAGCCTGGTCGCCCCGTCCGAAGCCCACCGCGCCCAAGCCATCGAGCAGCTGCAGAAGTCGCCGTTGAGCTGGGATCAGTTGGACAACCTCAAATCCCAAGGAGGCGCACCGCTGCTGCCGGTGATGAGCACGCTGTGCATTGGTGCGGGCCGTAAAGACAAAGTACGTCCGGGCGACATTCTCGGTGCACTGACCGGCGACGCCGGCATCCCGGGCGCCCAGGTCGGCAAGATCGCGATTTTCGACTTCCAGGCCTATGTGGCCGTGGAACGCGGGATCGCCAAGCAAGCCTTGCAGCGCCTGAACGACGGTAAAATCAAAGGCCGCTCGCTGCGCGTGCGCATCCTCTAACCTGATCGTTCCCACGCTCTGCGTGGGAATGCATCCCGTGACGCTCCGCGTCACATAACGGCGGACGCAGAGCGTCCATGGCGGCATTCCCACGCAGAGCGTGGGAACGATCATTGTGTGAGGACACCGTTTTGCGCTCTACCGAAGTCGTGATCATTGGCGCTGGCGCCGCAGGGTTGATGTGTGCGCTGACCGCCGCCGGGCGCGGGCGCAAAGTGATGTTGCTCGACCATGCGAACAAGGCCGGCAAGAAAATCCTCATGTCGGGCGGTGGGCGCTGCAACTTCACCAACATGTACACCGAACCGAGCAATTTCCTCTCGCAGAACGAGCACTTCTGCAAATCCGCGCTGGCGCGCTACACCCAGTGGGATTTCATCGGTCTGGTGGCCAAACACGGCGTGCCGTACCACGAGAAGAAACTCGGCCAGTTGTTCTGCGATAACAAATCCAGCGACATCCTCGGCCTGCTGCTCGACGAGTGCGATCAGGTCGGCGTCAGCCTGCACCTGGACACCTCGATCCAGCACATCGAAAAAATGGAAAGCGGCTACCTGCTGCAAACCACCCTCGACCAAATTACCTGTGAGTCTCTGGTGATCGCCACCGGAGGCCTGTCGATTCCGACCCTTGGCGCCACCGGTTTCGGTTATCAAGTGGCCAAGCAGTTCGGTCACGACCTGCTGCCAACCCGCGCCGGCCTCGTGCCGTTCACCATCACCGATCAGCTCAAGGAGCTTTGCACCGAGCTGTCCGGTACATCGGTGGATTGCCTGGTGAGCTGCAACGACCAGAGCTTCCGCGAGAACATCCTGTTCACTCACCGCGGCCTCAGCGGGCCGGCGATCTTGCAGATTTCGTCGTTCTGGGAATCCGGCGACACGGTGGAAATCAACCTGATGCCGGATCACGACGTGCCGAGCTGGCTACAACAGCAGCAGGCCGAACGCCCGAATAGCGAGTTGAAAACCTTGCTCGGTGAAATCTTCACCAAGAAGATGGCCAATCTGTTGGCGGACAACTGGTTCGTCTCCAAACCGATGAAGCAGTACACCCACGCCGAACTGGCGGACATCGCCGAAAAACTGGCGAGCTGGAAAGTCGTGCCGGCCGGCACTGAAGGCTACCGCACGGCCGAAGTGACCCTGGGTGGCGTCGACACGCGCGAAGTGTCGTCCAAGACCATGGAATCGCTGAAAAGCCCAGGTTTGTATTTCATCGGCGAAGTGCTCGACGTCACCGGGCATTTGGGTGGCTTCAATTTCCAGTGGGCCTGGGCCTCCGGTTACGCCGCCGCACAATTCGTCTGACTCACGCAACCTGAATGTGAAATGCGGTCAATTGTGGGAGCTGGCTTGCCTGCGATAGCGGTCTGACAGTCAACATAAGATGTTGAATGTACCGGCCTCTTCGCGGGCAAGCCCGCTCCCACAAGTTTCTCTGCCAACCACAAAATTTGTGATCGGCAACAGATCCCTCGTACTCCAAGGAACAGATTTTGCTGTCAGATGTGATCGGCGCCATTGCGTCGGCGTCATTAGTGGCTCAATTTAGCGTCATTGCCTCGGAAGGCCTTCGCACTTCATGTCATCGACCACATTTCGGCAGTCTCTGCGTCGCCTCTGGGCGCTGGATAAATTCAGCTACAGCGTGCGGGTATTCATCGCCCTGACCGGCAGCATGGCGCTGTGTTGGTATCAGGATGAAATGGGGCTGCTGATCCCGTTGTTCCTGGGGATCATCGCCAGCGCCCTGGCTGAAACCGACGACAGTTGGCAGGGCCGCCTCAACGCACTAGCAGTGACGCTAGTGTGTTTTATGGTCGCCGCCCTGTCCGTCGAACTGCTCTTCCCCTACCCCGTCCTCTTTATCATCGCCTTTGCACTGGCCAGCTTCTGTCTGACCATGCTCGGCGCGCTGGGCGAGCGTTATGGCGCGATTGCTTCGGCCACACTGATTCTGTCGGTCTACACCATGATCGGCGTGGACCAGCGCGGTGGCGCGGTCACTGATTTCTGGCACGAACCGGTGCTGCTGGTGGCCGGTGCGGCCTGGTACGGCTTGCTCTCGGTGCTGTGGCAGGCGCTGTTTTCCAACCAGCCGGTGCAGCAAAGCCTGGCGCGGCTGTTCCGTGAACTGGGTTATTACCTGAAGCTCAAATCGTCGCTGTTCGAACCGATCCGGCAGCTGGACGTGGAAGCGCAGCGGCTGGAACTGGCCCAACAGAACGGTCGGGTGGTGGCGGCCCTGAACGCCGCCAAGGAAATCATCCTGCATCGAGTCGGCGACGGTAGGCCGGGCGTGAAAGTCAGCCGTTATCTGAAGCTGTACTTCCTCGCCCAGGACATCCACGAGCGCGCCAGTTCCTCGCACTACCCCTACAACGCGCTGGCCGAAGCGTTCTTCCACAGCGACGTGCTGTTCCGCTGTCAGCGTCTGCTGCGCCAGCAAGGCAAGGCTTGCCGCGCCCTGGCCGAATCGATCCAGATGCGTCAGCCGTTTATCTATGACGCAAGCTTCGCCGAGGCCCTGAGCGACCTGCACGCCTCCCTCGAACACTTGCGCATCCAGAGCAATCCGGCCTGGCGCGGTCTGCTGCGTTCATTGCGAGCATTGGCGGCCAACCTCGGCACCCTCGACCGTTTGCTCAGCGACGCCAGCAACCCCGATGCGCTCGCAGACGCCACCGACAGCAGCCTGCTCGACCGTTCGCCACGCAGCCTCAAGGATGTCTGGATACGCTTGCGCACGCAGCTGACGCCGACGTCCTTGCTGTTCCGCCATGCCCTGCGCCTGCCCCTGGCGTTGAGCATCGGCTACGGCATGGTGCATTTGATCCACCCATCGCAAGGTTACTGGATCATCCTCACCACGCTGTTTGTCTGTCAGCCGAACTACGGCGCCACCCGCCGCAAACTCGGGCAGCGGATCATCGGCACCGCCATTGGCCTGACCGTGGCCTGGGCGCTGTTCGATCTGTTCCCGAACCCGTTGATCCAGTCGAGCTTCGCCATCCTTGCCGGGGTGGTGTTCTTTACCAACCGCACCACGCGCTACACCCTGGCGACTGCCGCGATCACGCTCATGGTGTTGTTCTGCTTCAACCAGGTGGGCGATGGTTATGGGCTGCTTCTGCCACGACTGTTCGATACGTTGCTCGGCAGTCTGATCGCCGGGCTGGCGGTATTCCTGTTCCTGCCAGACTGGCAGGGTCGACGCCTGAACAAAGTGCTGGCCAACACCCTGACCTGCAACAGCATTTACCTGCGCCAGATCATGCAGCAATACGCCGCCGGTAAAAGCGACGACCTGGCTTATCGCCTGGCCCGACGCAACGCCCACAACGCCGATGCCGCGTTGTCGACGACGCTGGCCAATATGCTGATGGAGCCGGGGCACTTCCGTAAGGAAGCGGATGTCGGGTTCCGTTTCCTGGTGCTGTCGCACACCTTGCTCAGCTATTTGTCGGGGCTGGGAGCACACCGCGAAACCCAACTACCGTCGGACGTGCGCGAGCATTTGATCGACGGCGCCGGTGTGAACCTGGCCGCCAGCCTCGACGAAATCGCCCAAGGCCTGGCGAGCAAACAGCCGATTGCGATTCAGAGCGATGAGGAAGAAGCGCTGGCCAATGGGCTTGAGCAGATGCCGGATGAGATCGATGAAGGGCAGCGGTTGGTGCAGACGCAACTGGCGTTGATTTGCCGGCAACTGGGGCCATTGCGGACGTTGGCGGCGCATCTCATCAAGGACACTAGCGAAGCCTGAGATTTGTGGTGACTGGGCCGGCCTCTTCGCGGGCAAGCCCGCTCCCACAGGGTTCGGAGCTGAACACAGATTATGTGAACGCCACAAATCACTGTGGGAGCGGGCTTGCCCGCGAAGGCGTCAGCACAGACACCGCAGGTCTTTCAGATCACATCCCATGCTGCTTGAGCAACTTCTCATAACTCCCATCAACCTTCATCGCCGCAATCTCGCGATCAAAACCGGCGACGATCTGTTCATGCAGCGGGTTCTTGAGGCTCACCAGAATATGCAGGCTGTTCTCGCTCAATGGCTTGGGCAAAAACTCCACGGAATTGCGTACCTTGAATGATTCCCGAGCCAGGTAATACCGGGCGACGAACTCGTCTTCCAGGGTCAGCTTGACCCGGTCGGCCGCGACCATACGCACGGCCATGGCGAAGTTATGCACCGGTACTTTCTGCAGCGACACATCGTCGTCGAATGCTTGCGAATAGGCATAACCGCGTACCACTGCTATCGGGTAGGTGTGAAGTTGTTGCAGGTTGCTGAATTCGATCGGCGTGTCTTTGCGCTTGAGAAAGCGCACGCGGTTGAGCAGGTACTCGCCGGAAAACTGCCCCAGCTTCGTGCGCTCGTCGGTGTACCAAGCGTTGACCAGCACGTCGTAACGCCCCTCGCCTACCCCAAACAAGGCTCGCGCCCACGGCACCTGTTCGAAATCACTGGCATAACCGGCCCGTGCCAGCGCGGTGCTGACGATGTCCGTGGCCAATCCGCCATTGACCAGCGTGGCGTCGGTAAAGGGTGGCCAGGCATCGGCTACCAGACGCAGCTTTTCCGCTGTCGCGCTCTGTGTCAGCAACAGCAATCCAATCAAAGCAAACGCTCGATGCAATCGCGGCATGCCAGAAAATCCTTAGCGGGCGGACTGCCCGACGTGTTTTCAGCCAAAACTCCAAGGCCCCTCTACCGGCGAAACCCAGGTCCTAACATTAGCTTATCGGCGACATTGCACAGCGCTTCATCGCAGATTACACAAAGAAGGCAATCTCGCGAGAAATGAATGATGGCATTTTGGCCTTTGTCACAGATTTCGCTGCCATCAAGACATCCCGCGTCAGGACGCTTAGTATCGGAGCAACGTTGTTCAAGGAATCTGAAGATGACAATCGATTGGGTCTGCAAACACCACAGCGATCTGGGTAAAGAGCAGCTGTATGCCATTTTGCAGCTGCGCGCCGAGGTGTTCGTCGTCGAGCAGAAATGCCTTTATCAGGACATCGATGGCCAGGACCTGGAAGGTGACACCTGCCATTTGATGGGCTGGGACGGAGATCGACTGGTGGCCTATCTGCGCTTGCTCGACCCGGAGTTACAGGGCGGCGACGTGGTGATTGGGCGAGTGATCATTGCTCCCGCTGCACGCGGCACCGGGCTTGGGCATGAAATGATGAGCCAGGCGTTGAAACAAGCCGCCAAACGCTGGCCTGGAATGCCGATCTATCTCTCGGCCCAGGCGCATTTGCAGGGGTACTACGGGCGGTACGGGTTTGTGGTGGTGGGTGAGGAATATCTGGAGGATGACATTCCGCATATCGGGATGCGTCGTTCCTGAGGGCCCTATCGCGAGCAGGCTCGCTCCCACATTGGACTTATGGTGTGAACTCTATCTATGTCACACAGAACCCACTGTGGGAGCGAGCCTGCTCGCGATGGCGTCAGCTGAAGCAGCGCAGGAATTCAAGGATATTCCAACACCGCTTTAATCTGACGCAGATTACGCTCGATCCACCCCCGATCAATCGCCCCCCACTCGCGAATCCGATAGCGTCCTGCATGGTTGCGCGCGCCTTCTTCCTGTTCGAATTCACAAACGATATCCAGATCCGCCAATGCCGCAATGGTGTCCTGCGCCGTGCGCCGAGGCATGCCGGTGACTTCGGTCAGCGCCGGGACGCTGCTGGCCAGCCCGCTGTCGATCAGGTACGCCACGTATAACCGGCGGTAGAAGCTGCTTTTGGTCTTGCTCACGTCCATCCATGCGCTCCTTATTAGAAGATCAAAAGATCGCAGCCTTCGGCCGCTCCTACACGCCTGTGGGCGCCGTCGAAGGCTGCGATCTTTTGATCTTGATCTTCTATTGCATCTCCCGCCAAGTCAGGTACACCCGTAAATCGAACTCTACCTGGTGATACCCCGGCAACATGTGTTCGCACAGCTTGTAGAACGCCTTGTTGTGGTCCGACTCTTTGAAGTGCGCCAACTCATGCACCACGATCATTTTCAGAAACTGCGGCGCCGCGTCCTTGAACAACGAGGCGATGCGAATTTCTTTCTTGGCCTTGAGCTTGCCGCCCTGCACCCGGGAAATCGCAGTGTGCAGGCCAAGCGCGCGATGGGTCAGGTCCAGACGGTTGTCGAATAACACCTTGTCGATGGCCGGGGCGTTACGCAGGTATTCCTGCTTGAGGTCCAGGGCATAGGTGTACAGCGCCTTGTCGCTCTGCACCCCGTGCTTTTCCGGATATCGCTGGCTCAGGTAGTCGCCCAGCCGACCTTCGGCGATCAACTGGCGCACCTGGTCCTGCAAAGCAGCGGGATAGGCCTGGAGGTATTTCAACGCGGTCATTGGGGCGGTAACACGAGTCACTAAAAGGTCGTCAGTGTAACGAATTCAACTCGTCAGCGCGCTCCAGTCGAACGGTTCGACAAAGTGACGGGTGTCCTCGGCCATCAACGGTCGCGCGACCAGAAACCCCTGCACATACTGGCAACCGTTGGCTTGCAGCCATTCATATTGCGCCACCGTCTCCACCCCTTCAGCGATGACTAACAGACCGAACTGTTTGCACAAATCGATGACACTGCGTGCCAGCGCTGCATCCCGTTCGGATCCCGGCAACCGGGCGATCAAATGCCGGTCGAGCTTGAGCGTGTCCAGCTCGAGGTCGCGCAAGTGCGCCAGCGAACAAGCCCCGGAGCCGAAATCATCCAGCGCCACCCGCACTCCCAAATTGCGCAGCAAACGCAGCTGCTTGCGGGTTTCGTCGGGGCTAAGCATCAAGGCCTCTTCCGTGACCTCGACCTCCAGCTGTCTCGGCTTCAAACCATGGCGCTCCAGCACCTGGCGCAGCTCGGTGACCAGGTTGGGCAAACCGAACTGCGTGCTGCTCAAACTGACGCCCAGCACCAAGTCTTCGGCAAACAAGGTTTCCCAGGCTTTTCGTTGCTTGGCCCCGCGATGGTAAATCCAGCTGCCCAGGCGACTGATCAACCGCGCCTCTTCCAGCAACGGCAAAAACAGCCCCGGTGGTACATCGCCGACACTCGGATGCTGCCAGCGCAGCAATGCCTCGAACCCGCGAATCTGCCCGTCGGCAATGGCCACTTGAGGCTGATACACCAAATTGAAATCGCGGTTCTCGATGGCCGTGCGCACGCTCTCTTCGAGCATCAGCCGCGAGCGCGCCCGGCCGTTCATTTCGTGATCGTAGAAGCGATATTGCTGACGCCCGGCACGCTTGGCTTCGTACATGGCGATGTCGGACGCGCGCATCAACCCGTCGAGATTAGCCCCGCAATCGGGGTAAGTGGCAATGCCGATACTGGCGCCCAAGGCGATGTCCATGCCGTCGATTTGCTGACAGATCGACACTCGCTCGATGAGCTTCTCGGCAATCTTCGCCGCTTGCTCAGGGAGTTCAAGATCCAGCAGCGCGGTGAACTCATCGCCACCCATCCGCGCCAGAATATCGAAGGGCCGCAGACACGCCTTCAGCTGCTCGGACACCCAACGCAGCACCCGGTCGCCAGCATCATGGCCGAGGGAATCATTGACCCGCTTGAAGCCGTCGAGGTCCAGGTACAACAGCACCCACGTGCTGTCAGAGCGTTCGCCGCGCAGCAGCAGGTTTTCAACGGTCTGGTAAAAACCTCGGCGATTGAGCAGCCCGGTCAGTGGATCGGTCACCGCCTGGAACTCCAGCTGCTGATGCAGATGGCGCACCACCGACATGTCCAGCACCGTCACCACCATGGCGCGTTGTTCGGTGGGCAAAGGCGCGCAGGACAACGCCACCGGCACTTGCTGACCGGGCGCGGTACGCAGCAACGCATCGTGCAGGCGCAGGGTTTCACCGCGTTTGTAGCCGGTAAACAATTCGGAGTCGGCCCAGATCGGGATGTGCGGCTTTTGCAGGAAATCCAGAAACTCTTTGCCTTGCAGTTCCTGCACCGTGGCATTGAGCAGGCGAGACATCGCCGGGTTGGCAAAACGAATCAGTCCATCCTCGCCCACCACCAGAATGCCTTCAGCGGCGTTATCCAGCACCGAGGCGTTGAAGGCACGGGCGACTTCCAGGTCATGGCTCAACTGCTGCAAGGCACGGCGATTACGCTGATGCTCGAGCAGGGCCTGGACTTTGGGTTTTAGAATTTGCGGGTCGAACGGTTTGAACAGGTAATCCACCGCACCACTGGCGTAGCCCTTGATCACAGCGTCCTGAGATTGTTCGTTGGCGGTAAGGAAAATGATCGGCGTGAGGCGGGTACGCTGGCTGCCACGCATCAAGCGCGCCACTTCGAAACCGTCCATACCTGGCATCTGCACATCCAGCAGCACCAGGTCGACGTCGTGTTCGAGCAACAGGCTGAGCGCTTCAAAGCCGGAAGCAGCAGTGATGACCTGCCAGTCCTGGCGCTGTAACAACGCGCGCATGCTGATCAGGTTTTCGGGGTAATCATCAACAATTAAAAGGATTGAGCTGCCTTCAGCTGGCGTAGGTTGTGCGCATTCCATGCTGCATCTCTTGTTCGGGACCTCAGGCCGGTCTCTTGTGAAAACCGGACACATAGTGCGACTTCACTCTAGACCCGGATACGCGAAAGCAGAAGGTGCTGGTATCCCATCACTTCAGTAAAGTTTCACATAGCCGACTAACGGTCAGTCCTACAGCCCCCGTAAACCGGGAAAGATGGCATTTCGACAGGATGTTGACGTCAACCATCTGCCAAACGGGCATTAACAAACAACCGTTCTACGCTTATAAAGACGGCCCGAAGGCGCGTGTTAGAGCTTCTGGCACGTGCGTACAGAAAAAAGTGGAAGCTAGAATATGATCGATCTCGCAACCTGGAACCTTAGCGTTCCTGTCGGCAGTCCGCCGTACACCGTTGAAACAACCAAACTGGTGGACGGCTTCAAGGATCAATACTTCCACTCCGACACCGGCACCTTGTTTTTCTGGTCCCCGGTAACCGGCACCCGCACCGAAAACGCGGTTTACCCCCGAACCGAACTCCGCGAAACCTACAGCAATGGCACGCTGAAAAACTGGTACTACCCCGACGCGGACAACTCCCTGCGTGCGACCCTTACGGTCAGCAAGGTACCGAGCACGGGCAAGATCGTCATTGGTCAGATCCATGCCTACAAAAGCCAGAAGCCCATGGTGAAGCTCGAGTATCAATACAAGGACTCCAGCGACACCGGAAACATCGTCGCCAAAGTCCGCATGCACCCCGACGACGACACCGCCCGGGTCATCACCATCGCCACTGGCGTAAAACTCGATCGGGAATTTTCCTACCTGATCCACCTCAGCCCCGGCGGTGCATTAGGCATCAGTGCGGCGGGCTACCAGTGGGACACCGACATCAGCGCGATGTGGCGTGATAAACCGCTGTACTTCAAGGCCGGTGTCTATGTTCAGGACAATACCGGGTACACCAGTGAAGGCGGGGAAGTGACATTCAGCAAGCTGGATATCGATCACGATACCTGAGGCGACTCGATCCCCTGTAGCAGCTGCCGAGCCCGCGAGGCTGCGTTCGGCCGCGAAGCGGTCGCAGTCCGGCAAATACGTTTTGCCTGAAAAAACGTGGAGTCTGATTTTGCGACTGCTGCGCAGCCGAACGCAGCCTCGCAGGCTCGACAGCTGCTACGGACATAACGATCCGGGCATCTGCAAAACTCGTAGGACTGCTCCGACTGTGGCGAGGGAGCTTGCTCCCGCTGGGCAGCGAAGCAGCCCCAAACCCTGCCACCCAATTCCCCAGACACACCGCACCGCCCGGTTCACGACGGCTACGCCGCCGAACGGGGCAAACCCTCTAGCCACAAAAAGCGGCATCCCCACCGCCCCCTGTAGGAGCTGCCGAAGGCTGCGATCTTTTGATCTCAAGCTACGCAACCGTCCTACACCCGATGTGTTTCGGATAATTGAGCAGCGTGGGTTTGACGAGAAATCGAACCGCTGAAACAAAATCAATGTCACCTATATCGGACTTTTCCGCCTAAATCCTTACAAATGTCCGTTATAGGTGACATTTGATTAGCTGAGCATAAGCTGCGCCGCATAAATCTCCGGCCACAAAAAAACCCGCCTCTCGGCGGGTTCTTTATCAACACAGTTTAACGCTCAGGCTCAGTTAACCTTGGCGTTCAACTCACCCTTCAGATAACGCTGGTACATCGCTTCCAACGAGATCGGCTTGATCTTCGAAGCGTTGCCCGCTGTACCAAACTGCTCATAACGCGCAATACACACATCACGCATCGCAGTCACGGTCGCGCCGAAGAACTTACGCGGGTCGAACTCGCTAGGGTTGGTAGCCATCAGGCGACGCATCGCGCCGGTGGATGCCAGGCGCAGGTCGGTGTCGATGTTGACCTTGCGCACGCCGTGCTTGATGCCTTCGACGATTTCTTCAACCGGTACGCCGTAGGTTTCTTTGATGTCGCCGCCGTACTGGTTGATGATCGCCAGCCACTCTTGCGGAACCGAAGACGAACCGTGCATTACCAGGTGGGTGTTCGGGATGCGTTTGTGGATTTCTTTGATGCGGTCGATGGCCAGCACGTCGCCGGTAGGTGGCTTGGTGAACTTGTAGGCGCCGTGGCTGGTGCCGATTGCGATGGCCAGGGCATCGACTTGGGTACGTTTGACGAAGTCAGCGGCTTCTTCCGGGTCGGTCAGCATTTGGCTGTGATCCAGAACGCCTTCGGCGCCGATGCCGTCTTCTTCACCGGCCATGCCGGTTTCCAGCGAACCCAGGCAGCCCAGCTCGCCTTCTACCGAAACACCGCAGGCGTGAGCCATGGCTACGGTTTGTTGGGTAACACGGACGTTGTAGTCGTAGTCAGTCGGAGTCTTGCCGTCTTCGCCGAGGGAACCGTCCATCATCACCGAGCTGAAGCCCAGTTGGATGGAGCGCTGGCAGACGTCAGGGCTGGTGCCGTGGTCCTGGTGCATGCACACCGGGATGTGCGGGAATTCTTCGATTGCCGCCAGGATCAGGTGACGCAGGAACGGGGCGCCTGCGTATTTGCGAGCACCGGCCGAAGCCTGGACGATCACCGGGGAGTCAGTCTTGTCAGCGGCTTCCATGATGGCGCGCATCTGCTCAAGGTTGTTGACGTTGAAGGCTGGAACGCCGTAGCCGAACTCGGCTGCGTGGTCCAGCATCTGGCGCATGCTGATAAGTGCCATTGTGTGTGTCTCTCCCGGTTGAGGGTCGTTAATCGTGCCAGCCTGCCGTAGCGGCGGCGGCTATTCAAGTTATTGCAGATCGGGGGTTGGCCCGGGCTGCGAATTCGGTGATGCAAAAAACCCTGTATCGCTGAAACTTTGTGGCGAGGGGGCTTGCCCCCGTTCGGCTGCGAAGCAGTCGCAAATCGGATGACGCGGTCTAACTGAAATACCGTATCCGCTGGCTTCGGGAGCGCTTCGCACTCCAACGGGGGCAAGCCCCCTCGCCACAAAAGCCCGCTCCCACATTTGGATCGCTGTGAATCAAATCAATCGTCTTACTCGGCTTTACAACCGCGGCCGATCAAATCATTGGTGGCGACCCAGTACACCAGGCCTTCCTCACCTTTTACGTGAAACGCCAGCATGTCGTTGCTGTACAGCGAACCTTCGGCGCCCGGTTCAAGCTTCAAGCGGTAGACCTGATCGGCACCGCCCAGGCGAACGTCGACTTCCTTGCGGCTGACGTCAGTGTAGCGCCAGAGCACTTTGGCCTGGCTGTCGCAGGTCCAGGTGGTCCAGCTGTCCGCTGGCTCGGCAGCGTTGAACAGGTTCAAATTGGCGCAACCTGCCAGCAATGCCAGTGCCGCAACGGCGATAAAGCGTTTCATCCGTGTTCCTCGACTGACGGCGCACGCCGCCAGCCTTGAGTAAAGAGTCAGACCCCTCAAGGACAACCATGTTCCTTGGCAGGGGTCTGTGTCTCGTATTTGTCCAGGCCATCCGGTCCGGAACGCTTGTTGATCACCGGGTTGGTTTCCGCTTGCCAGTCGGCCTGGTAGCAGCCTTTTTCCTGTGTTTGCGGCGCGGGTTCCGGCGTGGCTTTCGGGTTACTCCCGCAAGCCGCAAGCATACCCGCGGCGATCAACAGCACTAGGGTCCTGACCATGTGAACACTCCTTTGCCTGGTCAAATGGGCGGCCTCAGGCCTTGGCCCGGCTTTCCAGGACTTCAACGGCCGGCAGCACTTTGCCTTCGACGAATTCGAGGAACGCGCCGCCGCCGGTAGAAATGTAGGAGATCTGCTCGGCAACGCCATATTTATCGATGGCTGCCAGGGTGTCGCCGCCGCCAGCGATGGAGAACGCCGAGCTTTCCGCGATGGCCTGGGCCAGCACTTTGGTGCCGTTACCGAACTGGTCGAATTCGAACACGCCCACCGGGCCGTTCCACAGAATGGTCTTGGACGACTTCAGCAGCTCGGCGAAATTCGCCGCGGTCTGTGGGCCGATGTCCAGGATCATGTCGTCTGCGGCCACGTCGGCAATCAGCTTGACGGTCGCGGTCGCGCTTTCAGCGAATTCCTTGGCAACCACCACGTCCACCGGCAGTGGCACGCTGACCTTGGCGGCGATTTCACGGGCGGTGTCCAGCAGGTCCGGCTCGTACAGGGACTTGCCGACCGGGTGACCGGCAGCGGCCAGGAAAGTGTTGGCGATGCCGCCGCCGACGATCAGCTGGTTGCAGATCTGGCTCAGGCTGTTGAGCACGTCGAGTTTGGTCGACACTTTGGAGCCGGCAACGATAGCGGCCATTGGCTGCGCCGGGGCACCCAGGGCTTTGCCCAGTGCGTCCAGTTCGGCGGCCAGCAATGGGCCAGCGGCGGCGACTTTGGCGAACTTGGCCACGCCATGGGTCGAACCCTCGGCGCGGTGAGCGGTGCCGAAGGCGTCCATCACAAACACGTCGCACAGGGCGGCGTATTGCTTGGCCAGTTCGTCAGCGTTCTTTTTCTCGCCCTTGTTGAAGCGCACGTTTTCGAACAGCACGATGTCGCCGGCTTTCACGTCGACGCCGCCCAGGTAATCGGACACCAACGGCACTTCGCGGCCCAGCGCCTTGCTCAAGTAGTCAGCGACTGGCTTGAGGCTGTTCTCGGCCGAGAACTCGCCTTCGGTCGGACGACCAAGGTGCGAGCAGACCATCACAGCCGCGCCTTTTTCCAGGGCCAGCTTGATGGTCGGCAGCGAAGCCAGGATTCGCGCATCGCTGGTGACAACACCGTCCTTGACTGGGACGTTGAGGTCTTCGCGGATCAGTACGCGCTTACCTTGCAGATCGAGGTCGGTCATCTTCAACACGGTCATGGGTCGCAATTCCTGGATAGCTGTTTTAGAGAGCAGGTTTTGTGGAAATAGCTGTTTGCAAATAGTGTTCTGCAACGTCCAGCATTCGATTGGCAAAACCCCATTCGTTGTCGAACCAGGCCAGGATGTTCACCAGCCGTGGGCCGGAAACGCGGGTCTGACTGGCATCGACGATGGCCGAATGTGGGTCATGATTAAAATCACAACTGGCGTGAGGCAACTCGGTGTAGGCCAGAAGGCCCTTGAGCGGGCCATGGGTGGCGGCCTCGCGCAAAATCCGGTTGACCTCGGTGGCGTCGGTATCGCTTACGGTCTGCATCGTAATGTCGAGGCAGGACACGTTAACCGTCGGCACCCGCACGGCTTTGGCCTGAATTCTCCCGGCAAGTTCCGGCAGCAGGCGTTCGATGCCTCGCGCCAGACCAGTGGACACCGGAATCACCGACTGGAACGCCGAACGGGTGCGGCGCAGGTCTTCGTGGTGATAGGCGTCAATCACCGGCTGATCGTTCATTGCCGAGTGGATGGTGGTGATCGACACATATTCCAGACCAATGGCCTGATTCAGCAGGCGCAATAGCGGCACGCCGCAGTTGGTGGTGCAGGAGGCGTTGGACACCAGCAACTCGTCGCCGATCAGGCAATCCTGGTTCACACCGTAGACGATGGTGGCGTCGACATCCGCCTCGCTGGCCATCGGCTGGGAAAACAGCACCCGTGGCGCGCCAGCGTCGAGGAAACGCTGGCCATCCTGACGGGTGTGGTAAGCGCCGGAGCATTCCAGCACCAGATCGACGCCCAGTGACGCCCAATCGATGCCTTCGGGGGTGGCACTGCGCAGGACCTTCACGCAGTCGCCATTAATATGCAGACAATCGCCCTCGACCCTCACTTCGCCGGGAAACCGCCCGTGAGTGGAGTCGAAGCGTGTCAGGTATTCGATGCTGGCCATGTCGGCCAGATCGTTGATCGCGACAATTTCAAACCCGGCCGTCGAGCCTCGCTCAAACAACGCACGCAAGACGCAACGACCAATCCGGCCGTAGCCGTTGAGTGCAACTTTGTAAGGACGCGGTTGAGGCATGGGGTTCTCGATTACCGTGGTGAATCCGTCATTGCAGTGTTGCCTGACCGACCGCTATCGCGGGCAAGCCCGCTCCCACAGGACCGATGGAGATCCTTGTGGGAGCGGGCTTGCCCGCGATGGCGTCAGTCTGGACGACACATTTTCTGGATCAGTCTTCCAGCAGCTCTTCAGCCTGACCCAGGATGTTTTCCAGGGTGAAACCGAACTCTTCGAACAAGGCAGGCGCAGGCGCCGACTCGCCGTAGGTGGTCATGCCGATCACGCGGCCTTCCAGGCCCACGTACTTGTACCAGTAGTCCGCGTGGGCGGCTTCGATGGCGATACGGGCGCTGACCTGCAACGGCAGAACCGCTTGCTTGTAGCCAGCATCCTGGGCTTCGAAGACGCTGGTGCACGGCATCGAAACAACACGCACCTTGCGGCCTTGCTCGGTCAGTTTGTCGAAGGCTTGAACGGCCAGGCCGACTTCCGAACCGGTGGCGATCAGGATCAGCTCAGGCTCGCCTGCGCAGTCTTTCAGCACGTAGCCGCCGCGATTGATGCACTCGATCTGCACGGCATCACGGGTTTGGTGCTGCAGGTTCTGACGGGAGAAGATCAGTGCCGACGGACCATCGTCACGCTCCAGAGCGCATTTCCAGGCCACTGCCGATTCAACGGCATCGGCTGGACGCCAGGTGTCGAGGTTCGGCGTGCAGCGCAGGCTTGCCAGCTGCTCGATCGGCTGGTGAGTCGGGCCGTCTTCGCCCAGACCGATGGAGTCGTGGGTGAACACATAGATGATGCGTTTCTTCATCAGCGCCGACATGCGCACTGCGTTGCGGGCGTATTCCATGAACATCAGGAAGGTCGCGCCGTAAGGCACCAGGCCACCGTGCAGGGCGACGCCGTTCATGATCGCGCTCATGCCGAACTCGCGAACGCCGTAGTACATGTAGTTGCCGCTGGCATCTTCGGCGGTGACGCCTTTGCAACCTTTCCACAGGGTCAGGTTGGAACCGGCCAGGTCAGCCGAACCGCCGAGCAGTTCCGGCAGCAGCGGGCCGAACGCATTCAGGGCGTTCTGGCTGGCTTTACGGCTGGCGATGGTTTCGCCCTTGGCTGCGACTTCAGCAATGTAAGCAGAAGCTTTTTCAGCGAAGTCAGTTGGCAGATCACCGCTCAGGCGACGAACCAGTTCGTTGGCCAGCTCCGGGAAAGCAGCGGAGTAAGCAGCGAAGCGCTGATCCCACTCGGCTTCGGCAGCGCGACCGGCTTCCTTGGCGTCCCACTCGGCATAGATGTTGGCCGGGATTTCGAACGGGCCGTGGTTCCACTTCAGTGCTTCACGGGTCAGAGCGATTTCCGCGTCACCCAATGGGGCGCCGTGGCAGTCTTCCTTGCCTTGCTTGTTCGGCGAACCGAAGCCGATGGTGGTCTTGCAGCAGATCAGCGTCGGCTGCTCGCTTTTGCGCGCAGTGTCGATGGCGATCTTGATTTCTTCCGGGTCATGACCGTCGACGTTGCGGATCACCTGCCAGTTGTAGGCCTCGAAACGCTTCGGCGTGTCGTCGGTGAACCAGCCTTCGACTTCGCCGTCGATGGAGATGCCGTTGTCATCGTAGAAGGCGATCAGTTTGCCCAGGCCCAGCGTACCGGCCAGGGAGCTGACTTCGTGGGAAATGCCTTCCATCATGCAGCCATCACCCAGGAACACGTAGGTATGGTGATCGACGACGTTATGGCCGGGACGGTTGAACTGCGCCGCCAGGACTTTTTCTGCCAGGGCGAAACCCACGGCGTTGGCCAGGCCTTGGCCCAGTGGACCAGTGGTGGTTTCAACGCCCGGGGTGTAACCGAACTCCGGGTGACCCGGAGTGCGGCTGTGCAGCTGGCGGAAGTTTTTCAGGTCATCGATCGACAGGTCGTAGCCGGTCAGGTGCAGCAGCGAGTAAATCAGCATCGAACCGTGACCGTTGGACAGCACGAAGCGGTCACGGTCGGCGAACGATGGATTGCTCGGGTTGTGCTTCAGGTAGTCACGCCAAAGTACTTCGGCGATATCCGCCATACCCATAGGGGCACCGGGATGGCCGCTGTTGGCTTTTTGCACGGCATCCATGCTGAGGGCACGAATGGCGTTGGCACGCTCACGACGGCTGGGCATCGCTGTTCTCCTGCGGATATTGAATCGAGAGTGAATAAAACGAAACGGAAAAAAGGCGAGCATTTTCCCTCACCGACCGCCTTCGGGGCAATGACAGATAGTCATCCGAAGACGTTTTTCCAATGGATAACGACGTATTCGACTGGTGAAACCTTTCCGCCGTTCGCTTGCTGACTGAACCTAACGCTGAGAAGTGCCACCTATCGAGCAATATCAAAACTTTTTGATATTGCTCTTGCGGTGATTTCTGAGCGTCACTAGACTGCTGGCCTTATGAATTTACGCGCACCTTCCATTCGACATGACGATTGCGATGAGCTGGCGGCCCTGTGCAAGGCCGGCGGCGATCCTCTGCGGTTGAATGTATTGCGCGCGCTGGCCAACGATTCGTTCGGCGTACTGGAACTGGCGCAGATCTTCGGCATCGGCCAGTCCGGCATGAGTCATCACCTCAAGGTTTTGGCCCAGGCCGATCTGGTGGCGACCCGTCGTGAAGGCAATGCGATTTTCTACCGTCGCGCCCTGCCCCACACCGATCTGCTGGGCGGCAAGCTGCATACCGCGCTACTGGAAGAAGTGGACAACCTGACCCTGCCGACTGACGTTCAGTCGCGGATCGGTCAGGTCCATGGGCAGCGAGCGGCGGCCAGCCAGGACTTTTTCTCACGGGTCGCAGAGAAGTTTCGCGCCCAGCAAGACTTGATCGCCGGCCTGCCGCAATACCGTGAAAGCGTGGTGGCACTGCTCGACAAGCTGAGTTTCGGCCCCGACGCCACAGCCATCGAAGTGGGCCCTGGCGATGGCGGTTTTCTGCCGGAGTTGGCGCATCGTTTCGTTCAAGTCACGGCGCTGGACAACAGCCCGGCGATGCTCGATCTGGCCCGTCAGGTCTGCGAACGTGAAATGCTGGCTAACGTCAGCCTGCAATTGGCCGATGCATTGAACGGTGTAAGCCTTAAAGCTGATTGCGTTGTACTGAACATGGTACTGCACCATTTCGCCGCGCCGGCCGAAGCACTCAAGCGCATGGCCGACTTGCTGCAACCGGGCGGTAGCCTGCTCGTGACAGAGTTATGTAGCCACAACCAGAGTTGGGCCAGGGAGGCCTGCGGTGATCTATGGTTGGGGTTTGAACAGGACGATCTGGCCCGTTGGGCCACCGCTGCGGGACTCGTTCCCGGGGAAAGCCTCTATGTAGGCTTACGTAATGGTTTCCAGATTCAGGTTCGCCATTTTCAGCGACCGGCTGGCGACACTCACCATCGGTAAATTCAGGAAAAAATCGAGATGAGCGAATACTCCCTCTTCACCTCCGAGTCCGTGTCTGAAGGGCATCCGGACAAAATCGCCGACCAGATTTCCGATGCGGTGCTGGACGCCATCATTGCTGAAGACAAGTTCGCCCGCGTGGCGTGCGAGACTCTGGTGAAAACCGGCGTGGCAATCATCGCAGGTGAAGTCACCACGTCGGCCTGGGTCGATCTGGAAGACATCGTCCGCAACGTGATTCTCGACATCGGCTACAACAGCTCCAATGTCGGCTTCGACGGTGCGACCTGCGGCGTGATGAACATCATCGGCAAGCAGTCCCCTGACATCAACCAGGGCGTTGACCGTGCCAAGCCTGAAGACCAGGGCGCCGGCGACCAGGGCCTGATGTTCGGCTACGCCAGCAACGAAACCGACGTGCTGATGCCAGCACCGATCACCTTCTCGCACCAACTGGTTCAACGCCAGGCTGAAGCCCGTAAATCCGGCCTGCTGCCTTGGCTGCGCCCGGACGCCAAGTCGCAAGTGACTTGCCGTTACGAAGGCGGCAAGGTTGTCGGTATCGACGCTGTTGTATTGTCGACCCAGCACAACCCTGACGTATCGTACAAAGACCTGCGCGAAGGCGTGATGGAACTGATCGTCAAGCACGTACTGCCTGCCGAACTGCTGTCCAAAGACACCCAGTTCCACATCAACCCGACCGGCCAATTCATCATCGGTGGCCCGGTGGGCGACTGCGGCCTGACCGGTCGCAAGATCATCGTCGACAGCTACGGCGGCATGGCCCGTCACGGTGGCGGCGCGTTCTCCGGCAAGGATCCATCGAAGGTTGACCGTTCGGCGGCTTACGCCGGTCGTTACGTGGCCAAGAACATCGTCGCTGCCGGCCTGGCCGAGCGTTGCGAGATTCAGGTTTCCTACGCGATTGGTGTTGCTCAGCCTACGTCGATTTCGTTGAACACCTTCGGCACCGGCAAAATCAGCGACGACAAGATCGTCAAACTGGTTCGCGAAGTGTTCGACCTGCGTCCATACGCAATCACCACCATGCTCGACCTGCTGCACCCGATGTACCAGGAAACCGCTGCGTACGGCCACTTCGGTCGCACTCCGGCTACCAAGACTGTGGGCGACGATACGTTCACCACTTTCACCTGGGAAAAAACCGACCGCGCCGAAGACCTGCGTGTCGCAGCTGGCCTTTAAGACTTCCCCGGCGGCACCCAAAGCCCCGCACGGTTCGCCGTGCGGGGCTTTTTCATGGGAAAGATCAAAAGATCGCAGCCTTCGGCAGCTCCTACAAGGGAATGGTGTAAACCTGTAGGAGCTGCCGAAGGCTGCGATCTTTTGATCTTCGCACTTGGAAATACGCAGAATTACACCCTTGCAACCCACACCCGAAAACTGACTAGCCTTAAAAGCATCCCACCGAGCAAGGACGCTCTCGATGCTACCCGACCTACGCCTGTTTTTCTGTTTCCTGCTGACCTTCACCTACCTGACCGCCAATGCCGCCGAATGCCCCGACTGGCCGCCCGCCCGCGCGCAGGAAGAAATCATCACCCTGCAACTGCAAATCGATCGCTGGGACGACAGCTACCACCGCGAAGGCCAGTCGCTGATCGCCGATGAACTCTACGATCAGTCCCGCTCGCGACTGACCGAATGGCGCGAGTGTTTTGATCCAGGTCCCTCCGACGAACCATTGCGTACGGCCGGCGGCACGGTTGCTCACCCCATCGCCCACACCGGCCTGGAAAAACTGCGCGATGGGCGCGCCGTCGAAGCCTGGCTAAAAGATCGGGGAGAGGTCTGGATTCAGCCCAAGGTCGATGGTGTGGCGGTAACGTTGATCTATCGCAACGGCTGGTTGCACAAGGCAATCAGTCGGGGTGACGGGGTAAACGGCCAGGACTGGACTGCCTCGGCGCGCCAGATCGCCGCCATCCCTCAAAAGCTTCCGCAGCCGCTGGACTTGTTGCTGCAAGGCGAACTCTATTGGCGCCTGAGCGAACACGTACAAGCCCAGGCCGGCAGCCTCAATGCCCGCGCCACGGTGGCCGGGCTGATGGCGCGCAAGACACTGAGCACCGAGCAAGCCGCCGGCATCGGGTTGTTTGTCTGGGACTGGCCGCGAGGCCCGAAAGGCCTGTCAGCCCGCGTGGCGGCTCTGGATGAATTGGGATTCCCGAGCACGGTGCCCTACAGTCAGCCGATCGAGGCATTTGCCGATGCCGAGCGCTGGCGCGATCACTGGTATCGCGCGCCTCTGCCCTTTGCCAGCGATGGGGTCGTGTTGCGCCAGAGCCAACGCCCACCGGCCGAGCGCTGGCAGGCGAAAGCCCCCTACTGGAGCGTCGCCTGGAAATACCCCTTTGCCCAGGCGCTGGCCGAGGTGCGCAAGGTCCACTTCAAGATTGGACGAACCGGCCGGATCACACCGGTGCTGGATCTGGTACCGGTGATGCTTGATGACCGACAGATCAAACGCGTGAGTGCCAGCTCCCTGCAACGCTGGGAAGAGCTGGACATTCGGCCCGGCGATCAGGTCGCCATCAGCCTGGCGGGGCTGACCATCCCCAGGCTCGATGGCGTGGTATTGCGCAGCACTGAACGCGCGGAATTGAATGTACCGCTGGCAGCAGACTTTCATTCTTTAAGCTGCTGGCAGCCAACATCCGGATGCGAAAGCCAATTCCTCGCACGCCTGGCCTGGCTCAGTGGTAAACAGGGGCTGGCATTGCCTCATGTCGGATCAGGCACTTGGGAGAAACTGCTCAAGGCCGAACGCCTCGACAGTCTGCTCGATTGGATGACCCTCGATGGGCAAGAGCTTGCTAACATTGACGGCTTCGGTGAGCGCAGCAGTGCTCGTCTTTTGGACAGTTTCAACAGCGCCCGTCAACGCCCATTCGCTCACTGGCTCAAAGCCCTGGGTTTGCCGCCGACTGGCCAGGCACGCCTCGCCGATTCATGGCAGGCGTTGGCACAACGAAACACCGAACAATGGCAGGCAGAAGCCGGCATCGGCCCGGGGCGCGCAGCGCAATTGAGCGCATTTTTTCGCGACCCGCAGGTCCTGGCCTTGAGTGAGACATTACGTGTTGCCGGGATTGACGGTTTCTAGACGCCAGCCCGCTCTGAGAACCGGGAACCCAAAGGTGCCGATGCGCTCAAACAGCCCATCGTTATATCGAATTTTTCACCTGGAGCTTTTATGAAACTTCTTTCACCGCTCGCCGTGTTGACCCTGTGCAGCGTGATGGCCGCTCCATTGATGGCCGACGAAGATGCCCCGGGCCTGACCGGTTGCGCCGCCAAAAAACAAGGCATCATCAACCAGATCGAACTGGCCAAGTCCCGCGGCAACGCCGATCAACAGGCTGGCCTGGAAACCGCCCTGAACGAAGTCACTGCCCATTGCACCGACGCCTCCTTGAAGAAGGAACGGGAAAACAAGGTGCTCGACGCCAAGCACGAAGTCAGCACGCGTCAGGCCGACCTCGAGAAGGCGATGAAAAAAGGCGACGCCGAGAAGATCAACAAGCGCAAAGACAAACTGGCTCAATCGCGCAAGGAATTGCAGGAAGCGCTGGATGAGCTGGATAAGTAACAAGATCTTTCAAGATCAAAAGATCGCAGCCTTTGGCAGTCCCCACCCTGCAGTCTTTTCTGGAATCAATGATCCCGAAACTCTTTATGGCACGCACTGCAGGCATCTTCGACTTTCTGTACCGCCGGCCCCAGGTTGCTGACCTTGTAGGGCTGAACCTTGCTGGTAATCACCAGTTCACCGGTGGCGCCTTCAAGGGTGCGGGCCATTTCCTGGAAGCGTGCCTGCTTCTGCCAGACATCATCCTTGGCGCTGGTGTGATCCTCTTCGCGCACCTGCGGGAAATGTTTCCACGGCTCATGGGACAACGCGTCAAGCTTCACCGCGCCGTCGACGAATTTCGGGCCATCAAACGGAATACGCCCACGCAACATGCCGCCCAGGTCTTCGCCGGTCTTGAGCATCTGCTTGAAGATCGCCTTGCGCTGACCCAGCGGCGAGTTCGGGTCGACACCACCGCAGGCGGACAAGGTCAGGCAGGCCAGCAATACAACAGAAAGTCTTTTAAGAGTCATGGTGGCTTCAGGTCACTGGAAACGGCGGCCAGTATCCTCGCGTCACCGGCAAAGACCAATAGCCCTATTATCAATACGGGTTGTTTGAGCGCATGGAGCACTCAGGCAACCGACAAAGGAATTACTCCATGAACAGCCGTTTCAAGGCATGGCGTCACAATCTGGCCTGGACCCTTCCGATGGTGGCCGTGCTTGCGGGTTGCACCGGTGGAGACAGCAGCGCACCGAAAACCCACGCACTGGCGACCTACTCCAGCGCCACTTGGGAAGCGCTTCCGGCGGTATCCGACAACGACCTCGTCGCTGGCTTCGGCTCATGGCGCAGCGCCTGCACCCGACTCAAGGCCGACCCGGTCTGGGGTAGCACCTGTGCGGCTTCCGCCAATGTGCAGCCAACCGCCAATGACATCCGAGGTTTCCTCAAACAGAACCTGGACGTCTATGGCCTGCGCGCCGCCAATGACAACCCCAACGGCCTGATTACCGGTTACTACGAACCGGTGTACCCCGGCAGCCTGACTCAGACCGAGGAAGCCAACATCCCGGTGTACGGTGTACCCGAGGATATGATCATCGTCTCTCTGGACAGTATCTATCCGGAACTCAAAGGCAAACGCCTGCGCGGAAGACTCGAAGGTCGCGTGCTCAAGCCATACGACGATGCGGCAACCATTGAAACCAAAGGCGTGAAGGCGCCGGTGATTGCCTGGCTGACCGACCCGATGAACCTGCAGTTCCTGCAAATCCAGGGCTCGGGTCGCATCCAGCTTGATGACGGTCGTCAATTGCGCATCGGTTACGCCGATCAGAACGGCCACCCGTATCGACCCATCGGCCGCTGGCTGGTGGACCAGGGTGAGCTGAAGAAAGAAGACGTCACCATGGGCGCTATCAGCACTTGGGCCAAGGCCAATCCGATGCGCATTCCCGAATTGCTCGGCAGCAACCCCAGCTACGTGTTCTTCACCCGCAACCCCGACAGCAACGAAGGGCCGCGTGGTTCGCTGAATGTACCGCTGACCGCAGGTTATAGCGCGGCGGTAGACCGCAAGGTGATTCCGCTCGGCAGTCTGTTGTGGTTATCGACCACACGCCCGGACGGCAGCGCATTGGTACGCCCGGTGGCCGCGCAAGATACTGGCGGCGCGATTGCCGGCGAGGTCCGCGCAGACCTGTTCTGGGGCACGGGCGAGGCAGCCGGGCAATTGGCCGGAGACATGAAACAGCAGGGGCAGATCTGGATGCTATGGCCTAAAGGGGCGGCGTTGCCACAAGTGCCGCAGGTGGCTGACAAACTTTAAAAGAAAAAAATCGCAGGCTGCGCCAGCTCCAACAGGGATCGATGTTCATCCGCGATATTGCGGCAAACGCGGTCAATGTAGGAGCTGCCGCAGGCTGCGATCTTTTGATCTTGCCTTCAAACCGACACAACAAAGAAACTGCCAATCAGCCCCATGCCAATGGCCCACACCAGCGACCGCAGAATCGCCCAGTCCGCCAGATAGCAAATGATGTACAGCAGCCGACTGGTGATAAACAACACCGCCAGCACATTGATCGTCACCAGATCGGCATTACCGGCCAGGTGCGCGACGATTACCGCTGCAGCAAACGCCGGTGTCACTTCAAAGCTGTTCAGCTGCGCCGAATGCGCACGCCTGGCCACCCCTTCGAGCGAATCCAGAAACGCCCGCGGGTCGTGATTCTGTTTCAGCCCGAACTTGCCGCCGCTGAACTTGGCGACGCCTGTGCATAGATACGGCAAGCAGATCGCAATCAAAATGCACCACAGAGCAACCGTCATAACGCAGTTCCTTCTTCAGTTATAGAAAATAGAATTCCATCAGGGGCGACTAAAACTTCATCACCAATATGCCGATCAGCACCAGCCCACAGGCTAAGAGCCGAGGCCTGCCGAAAGGTTCTTTCAGGTAGCGCATGCCGAACAGCACCACCAGAATCACACTGATTTCGCGCAACGCCGCCGCTTCGGCAATAGATCCGAGCTGCATGGCCCACAGCACCAGAGCGTAACTGAACAGCACGCAAAACCCGACCGCCAAGCCCAACCGCCACTGCTCGCGCCAGAACAGCATGAACGCCGGGCGCTTGCGCACCAGCGCCAGCAATGGGAACGGCCAGGCGCTGAGCAAGGTGACCCACACCAGGTAATCCAGCGGGTGCGACCAGCGCCGCAAGGCCTGGCCATCGATAAAGGTGTAGCACCCGATGCACAGCCCGATCAGCGCCACCACCGGCAGCATCGACCACGGCAGTCGCACCCCGCCACCGCCCTGCCAGAGCAGGCACAACATGCCGAACGGGATCAGCAAAATGCCGAAGATCTGTTGAGCCGTCAGCACTTCCCCGGCGAAGATCAGCGTCAGTGCCAGCACCACCAGTGGCGACAGGCCACGCATTAAGGGATAGACCAGACCGAGATCGCCGACCCGATAGGCCTGGATCAACAGATAGCGGTAGAGCAGCTCGAATGCCGCCGATGCGAGAATCCACGGCCACATCTCCAGTGGCGGCTGCGACACGAAGGGCAGCATCAGGGCGACAAACAGCAGCGCCACGCTGTCCATGCAGGCCACCACCAACAGCCTCTCCGCGCTGAATTTGATCAGGGTATTCCACGCCGCGTGCAACAGCGCCGCCACCAACACCAGAACCGTCGCAAGCACGGCACACTCCTTATTTTGCCCCCACCCTCCCTCGTAGGAGCTGCCGAAGGCTGCGATCTTTTGATTCTGGCAGCCAACGCCGCACCAAAGATCAAAAGATCGCAGCCTGCGGCAGCTCCTACAAGGGTGGAGGCAGAGAATTGATTCGCCATATGTCCGTTTGTAGCCAGCGGCGCGGACCTGGCGGACTTGCCGTGGACCGGCGCACTGGTCAGCGGGTAGACGGTACTGACGGCACTGTTTTTCATCTACCTGCAGCGTCGCAGTGCTGTCACGGTCAATGTGTCCGGCTGATTGACTGCATTGTTGCGCAAACCGCTATCGCGAGCAGGCTCGCTCCCACTTGGACAGCGTATTTCCCGGTGGGAGCGAGCCTGCTCGCGATGAAGCTTACGCGGTGCACCCCACTTCACTCATCTTTAGGCTTGCGTGGATCCGGCGTTTGATCCGTGCTCTTCTTCGGCGGCCCGCTTTCACTGCGAATCTGCGCATGACTGATCAGCGCGAAGATAAAACTGCCACCGATGATGTTCCCCACCAGCGTGGGACCTGCGAACACCAGCCAGAAATCCTTCCACGGCAACTCGCCGGCAAACACCAGATACGAGACCTCGACCGATCCAACTACGATGTGGGTGAAATCTCCCAGCGCCATGAAATAGGTGATGAGGATGATGATCCACATCTTGGCGCTTTCCATGGACGGGATCATCCAGACCATGGTGGCGATCATCCAGCCGGAGATGATGCCCTTGGCGAACATCTTGCTGGCGTCGTTCTCCATGACCTTGCGCCCGATGTCGAGGAAGGCCAGATCGGTCTTGGTGTCGAAAATCGGCAGGTGCAGCATCACGTACGCCACCAGCAAGGTGCCGCAGAGGTTGCCCACCAGCACTACCGACCACAGCCGCAACAGCCGACCGAAATTACCCAGCGTAGGCTTGCTCATGATCGGCAGCACGGCAGTCAGGGTGTTCTCGGTAAATAGCTGCTGACGGGCGAGAATCACCGCGAGAAAACCCGCGCAGTAACCGAAACTGGCGATCACCTTAAAGCCTTCGCCGTCCGGCAGACGCGAATTGAGCAGCCCCATGCCCATCAGCGACAAGCCCATGGTCAAGCCCGCAGCCAGGGCTGACCACCACAGCGCCGCAACGCTACGCTCGAGTTCCTTATCACCTTGGGTACGAATGATTTCGTGCAGCACCGCCGCGCGCGGTGGCTGGTTCTTGTCGACCTCGCGCTGTTCTTGCGCCGAGAGATCCGGGGTCTTGCCTTCTTTGGGCGTGTCCATAAAGCTCCTGAACCGGTGGCGGGTCGTTTAATTACGACACGCGGGGTTCGGGGCTGTTCACTGCCCGGCGAAACGAAGCAAACCCTGTGGCGAGGGAGCTTGCTCCCGTCGGGGCGCGAAGCGGCCCTAAAACCTGCCATCGGGTTCTTTCAGACAAACTTCACTGTCGACTTACGACTGCTTCGCAGCCGAGCGGGAGCAAGCTCCCTCGCCACAGAGCGGCAATCACTCGCCGATGTCATCATCCTTGAACTGGTCTTTGACGTACCTGATCTCGGTCCGGCCGTGCGGCGCGGGCAGGCCGTCTTCGCCCAGGTTCACGAAGACCATCTTCTCCACCGTCAGGATGCTCTTGCGGGTGATCTTGTTGCGCACTTCGCAAGTCAGCGTGATCGAGGTGCGACCGAATTCGGTGGCGGTGATGCCCAGTTCGATGATGTCGCCCTGGCGCGAAGCACTGACAAAGTTGATTTCGGAAATGTACTTGGTGACCACACGCTGATTGCCCAGCTGGACGATGGCGTAGATCGCCGCTTCTTCGTCGATCCAGCGCAACAGGCTGCCGCCGAACAGCGTGCCGTTGGGGTTGAGGTCTTCGGGTTTTACCCATTTGCGGGTGTGGAAATTCATGCTCACTCCTGACCGTCTTGCCGATTGATGCTGGCCATCATGGCAGAGCCCGGACTAGAGCTCTATCAAGCATCGACTATGGCCTCGATTACCGTTCGGACATTGACCAACAGAAAGGCTTTGGAAGATCAGCATAGCCCGCTATAATCGCCCCCGTTTCAAAACGGTAATGTTCACTTGCTACCGTTTTCCCGCCACCTGTCCGAGGGGCGCTGCAGCAGGTTCGACCTGTCAGGCTCGGATGGGGCGTTGACTGGCCACGGCCAGACACTAAACGCACAACGGCGCCCATTCGCATACATTACGAATGGAGGCTCATCATGAGCGCTGTTATCACGCCTGTAGATTTTAACGATTACAAAGTCGCCGACATGTCCCTGGCTGCCTGGGGCCGTCGCGAAACCATCATCGCCGAATCCGAAATGCCAGCCCTGATGGGGCTGCGCCGCAAATATTCCGCCGAGCAGCCGCTCAAAGGCGCGAAGATCCTCGGCTGCATCCACATGACCATTCAGACTGCCGTGCTGATCGAAACCCTGGTTGCCCTGGGTGCCGAAGTACGCTGGTCGTCCTGCAACATTTTCTCGACTCAAGACCAGGCCGCTGCCGCTATCGCTGCTGCCGGTATCCCGGTATTCGCCTGGAAAGGCGAAACTGAAGAAGAGTACGAGTGGTGCCTGGAGCAAACCATCCTGAAAGATGGCGCGCCTTGGGATGCCAACATGATCCTCGACGACGGCGGCGACCTGACCGAGCTGCTGCACAAGAAATACCCGGCGATCCTGGACCGCGTCCACGGCGTCACCGAAGAAACCACCACCGGCGTTCACCGTTTGCTGGACATGCTGGCCAAGGGCGAGCTGAAAATCCCGGCCATCAACGTCAACGACTCGGTGACCAAGAGCAAGAACGACAACAAGTACGGCTGCCGTCACAGCCTGAACGACGCGATCAAGCGCGGTACCGACCACCTGCTGTCCGGCAAGCAAGCGCTGGTCATCGGTTACGGTGACGTGGGCAAGGGCTCGGCCCAGTCCCTGCGTCAGGAAGGCATGATCGTTAAAGTCTCCGAAGTCGACCCGATCTGCGCCATGCAAGCTTGCATGGACGGTTTCGAACTGGTTTCGCCGTTCATCGACGGTATCAACAACGGTACCGAAGCGAGCATCGACAAAGCACTGCTGGGCAAGATCGACCTGATCGTGACCACCACCGGCAACGTCAATGTTTGCGACGCAAACATGCTCAAAGCCCTGAAGAAGCGCGCTGTTGTCTGCAACATCGGTCACTTCGACAACGAAATCGACACCGCTTTCATGCGCAAGAACTGGGCATGGGAAGAAGTGAAGCCACAGGTTCACAAGGTTCACCGCACCGGCCCGGGCGCTTTCGACGCTCAGAACGACGACTACCTGATCCTGCTGGCCGAAGGCCGTCTGGTTAACCTGGGCAACGCCACTGGCCACCCAAGCCGCATCATGGACGGTTCGTTCGCCAACCAGGTTCTGGCACAGATCTTCCTGTTCGGCCAGAAGTACGCCGACCTGTCGCCAGCCCAGAAAGCCGAGCGCCTGACCGTTGAAGTACTGCCGAAGAAACTCGACGAAGAAGTGGCCCTGGAAATGGTCCGCGGTTTCGGTGGCGTGGTCACTCAACTGACCAAGCAACAGGCTGACTACATCGGCGTGACCGTCGAAGGCCCGTTCAAGCCGCACGCTTACCGCTACTGATTGGCGCTGACTGACCGCTCTCTGTAGGAGCTGGCGAAGCCTGCGATCTTTTGATCTTAAAAGATCGCAGCCTGCGGCAGTCCTACGGGGGGCCAGCGTCCGGCTTACGTGTTTCCAAGGATATGACCATGTCCCAAGACCGTCGCTACAGCTTCGAGTTCTTCCCTACGAAGACCGATGCTGGGCATGAAAAACTGATCGCCACTGCCCGTCATCTGGCGACCTTCAACCCTGATTTTTTCTCCTGCACCTACGGCGCTGGTGGTTCGACCCGTGATCGCACCCTCAACACCGTGCTGCAGCTTGAAAGCGAAGTCAAAGTCCCTGCCGCACCGCATTTGTCTTGCGTGGGCGACAGCAAGGACGACCTGCGCGGCCTGCTGAGCCAGTACAAGGCAGCCGGCATCAAGCGTATCGTTGCGCTTCGCGGTGACCTGCCCTCGGGCATGGGCATGGCCAGCGGCGAGATGCGTCACGCCAATGACCTGGTTGAATTCATTCGTGAAGAAACCGGCGATCATTTCCACATCGAAGTCGCCGCCTACCCGGAGATGCATCCGCAAGCGCGCAACTTTGAAGACGATCTCAACAACTTCGTGCGCAAGGCTAACGCCGGCGCCAACAGTGCGATCACCCAGTACTTCTTCAACGCCGACAGCTACTTCTATTTCGTCGAGCGTGTACGGGCGAAGGGTGTGAACATCCCGATCGTGCCGGGGATCATGCCGATCACCAACTACAGCAAGCTCGCACGTTTTTCCGACGCTTGCGGTGCGGAAATCCCTCGCTGGATCCGCAAGCAACTGGAAGCCTACGGCGACGACACCCAAAGCATTCAAGGCTTTGGTGAGCAAGTCATCACCGAGATGTGCGAACGCCTGCTGCAGGGTGGCGCTCCAGGGCTGCATTTCTACACGCTGAACCAGGCTGAGCCGAGTCTGGCGGTGTGGAATAACCTGAAGTTGCCGCGTTAATCGTCGTTAAAGCAAGATCAAAAGATCGCAGCCTTCGGCAGCTCCTACAGAGGTACGTATTCCCCTGTAGGAGCTGCCGAAGGCTGCGATCTTTTGCTTTCCGGCGCCCCTTTATTGTGCAGTCATATTCTGGATCCGGTTTCTGGCTCTTTATGATTTCTCGTCGTAATCTCAAGCCATGCCCCTGATCGCTCAGTTACTGACCGTGCTTCTGTTCACTTGCCTGAGCTTCACCGCTCGGGGCGAGAAGTTGCGTATTGTCACCGAACCCTGGGCACCTTACGTGTACGAGGAAAACGGCAAGTCTCTGGGGCTCGACTACGAAACCACCGCCATTGTCTTCAAACGCCTCGGGATCGACGTGGAATGGCAGTTCCTGCCATGGAAACGCTGCCTGTCGATGCTAGAGCAAGGCCAGGCGGATGGCGTGCTGGATATTTTCCATAGTGATGAACGCGACGCGACCCTGCTCTACCCCAGCGAACCGCTCTCGCAAGTCGAATTCGTAATGTTCTATGCCAACGAGCGACCGTATCCGTTTCGCACGCTGGACGATCTGAAAGGCCTGACCATCGGCACCTCGCCGGGCTACCTGTACAGCAAGGACTTCAGCGAATCGACGCTATTCACCCAAGAGCCGGCACCCACCCATGAAGCCAACTTCGGCAAACTGGTGCGCGGTCGCATCGACCTGCTGATCACTGATCGCCGGGTTGGCCAGCATTTGCTCGATCAACTGAATATCCGCGACAAGATCACCGAGAACCCGACCGTCATCAGCCAGCAAAGCCAGTTTCTGGCGGTACGCCGCAATGCCGGGATGGATTTGTTGGTGCAGCGTTTCGGTGCCGAGCTCAAACGCTTCAAGCGCGAGCCGGCCTACGCTGAACTGAGCGCCCGCTATGGCGCCGGCCCGGCCCACGAAGCACGGGCCACCAGCGCCACCGCAACCGGCGGAAAAACCGTTGAGCAGCAGGAAAGCGGCGCGCAGTGATTGCTCTGTTATACTCCGGCCTTCCCGCCAGGCTCACGCCCGGACGCTCGGACTTGTTCAAGGCATCTCGATCCCGCTACAGCGCAGCTTTTCAGCCCGCGCGAGCGCTCCAGACGAGCCTTCGAGGCCCAGCAGGACCGGACGGGATTGCGTCCTCTTAAACGCGATTCGCGCCAGGCAAGACTCCCATTGGGCCAAGCCCTAACTAAAACAGGATTACTCATGTCCTTTGCTTCCCTCGGTCTCTCCGAGGCTTTAGTCCGCGCCATCGAGGCAGCGGGCTATACCGAGCCTACTCCGGTGCAACAGCGGGCCATTCCCGCCGTGTTGCAAGGTCGCGACCTGATGGTTGCGGCACAGACAGGTACTGGTAAAACCGGCGGCTTCGCCCTTCCGATTCTGGAACGGTTGTTTCCCAACGGTCACCCGGACAAATCCCAGCGTCACGGCCCGCGCCAACCGCGCGTACTGGTCCTGACCCCAACCCGCGAACTCGCGGCCCAGGTGCACGAAAGCTTCAAGGTCTATGCCCGTGACCTGAAGTTCGTCAGCGCCTGCATCTTCGGCGGCGTCGGCATGAACCCACAGGTTCAGGCCATGTCCCGCGGTGTCGACGTGCTGGTAGCCTGCCCAGGTCGCCTGCTCGACCTCGCCGGCCAAGGCAGCGTTGATCTGTCCCACGTGGAAATCCTCGTGCTGGACGAAGCCGACCGCATGCTCGACATGGGCTTTGTCCATGACGTGAAAAAGGTCCTCGCCCGTCTGCCGAGCAAACGCCAGAACCTGCTGTTCTCGGCGACGTTCTCCAAAGACATCACCGACCTTGCCGGCAAGCTGCTGCACAACCCGGAACGCATCGAAGTCACTCCGCCGAACACCACGGTCGAGCGGATCGAACAACGCGTATTCCGCCTGGCCGCCAGCCACAAGCGTTCGTTGCTCGCGCACCTGATCACCGCCGGCGCCTGGGAACAGGTGCTGGTGTTCACCCGCACCAAGCACGGCGCCAACCGTTTGGCCGAGTACCTGGACAAACACGGCCTCACCGCCGTCGCCATCCACGGTAACAAGAGCCAGAACGCCCGCACCAAAGCCCTGGCCGACTTCAAGGCCGGTGAAGTGCGCATCCTGGTCGCCACCGATATCGCCGCTCGCGGCCTGGACATCGACCAGTTGCCCCACGTGGTCAACTTCGAACTGCCGAACGTCGACGAAGATTACGTGCACCGTATCGGCCGTACTGGCCGTGCCGGTCGTTCGGGCGAGGCGATCTCGCTGGTTGCTCCGGACGAAGAAAAGCTGCTGAAAAGCATCGAGCGCATGACCAAGCAGAAGATTGCCGACGGCAACCTGATGGGCTTCGATTCCAGCGCCGTGGAAGCCGAGAAACCTGAAGTCCGCGAGCGTCCGGATGTGCGTAACCCGCGCAATCCACGTGGCCCGCGCGGCGACGGTCCGAACGGCAGCGGTGGTGGTGGCGGTCGTAAAGACAAAGGCAAGGACAAGGGCGGCAAGGAAAAAACTGCTGCCACTGGCCGTGGCGATCGCCCTGCCCGTGAACACAAGCCTCGCGAAGGCACCCCGGCCCGTGAGCAACAGCGCCCGGCACCTCGCGCCGCCGCTGACCGTGCTCCGGACGAGTTCCTGGACGACGATGTCGATAACTTCGGCAACCGCGTCGACTACGTGCCTCAAGCCAAACCTGCTCAGGGCCGTGGTCGCCGTCCGGGCGCTCCGGCACAAGGCGCAGGCGCCAGTGCTCCGCGCACCGGTCAGCCACAAGGTCGCCAGAACGGTCCGCGCAGCAGCAGCGGCGCAACCACTGGCACCCCACCGGCCAAGCGCAGCGGTCCACGCAACGGTGCTCCACGTGACGGCCAGGCCCGTCGCGAAGAGTCCCGCAACCGCCGCCCGGCCCGTGACGAGCAGCCTCGTTCGGAACCGGCCGTGCAGAACCCGCGCGGCCCGGCACCGAAGATCATTCACAAGGAGTCGAAAAGCGATCGCTTCCCGACACCTGAGCAACTTGATCAACTCCCAGGCCGTCCGCGCGGCGAAAAACCAGCCTTGCTGACCCGCAATCGCTGATTTATCGCTGATATGAAAAATGCCCCGGATCGCAAGATCCGGGGCATTTTTTATGCCTGAACAAAAGCCCGTAGGAGCGAGGCTGCCCGCGAAGGCGTCATCCGCCACACAGCAAAAACCGAGTCGCCCCCCTTCGCCCGCAAGCCTGGCTCCTACAGGGTTATGTGTTGATCGGCCCGACCCCATCAGAAACAAAAAAAACGCCCCGGATCGCGAGATCAGGGGCGTTTTTGTTCAAGCAGCGAAATTCACTTCGCTTTCACACCTTCAAACGTAATGTACAGCTCGACCGCGTCAGACTGTGGGCCCAGGTCTTTCTGTTTGCCGAAATCGGAACGCTTGATGCTGGTGGTGCCTTCGAAGCCGGCACGGTAGCCGCCCCATGGATCCTTGCCTTCACCCAGGAAGGTGGCTTTAACCACGATTGGCTTGGTAACACCAGCCAGAGTCAGGTTACCGGTTACGTCGGCAGTGTCTTTGCCAGCGGCGTTTTTGCCGGTGGATTTGACGCTGGTGGAAACGAACTTGGCGTCGGCGAATTTGCCCACGTTCAGGAAGTCACCGCTGGCGATGTGCTTGTCACGTTCGGCGTGGTTAGTGAACACGCTGGCGGTGCGCACATTGAACTCGATCTTGCTGTCTTCAGGCTTGGCGGCGTCGAAGCTGAACTTGCCGTCGATGTCCTTGAAGGTACCGGTGATGTAGCTGTAACCCAAGTGGCTGATCTTGAAATCAACGAAGGCGTGCTGGCCTTCTTTGTCGACAACGTAATCGGCCGCCATCACGTTAGCCGACAGCAGAGCAGAACCGATTGCCAGAGCGGCGAGCGTCTTTTTCAACATGCTTTCTATTCCTTTGGAGTCGAGGTTGAACATCAGGCTTTGCGTCCCAACATTCGCGTCAGGGTCGCATCACGATCAATAAAGTGGTGTTTCAATGCTGCCAACGCATGGAGGCCGGAAAAAATTACCAGCGCCCAGGCCAGGTACAAATGGATCACACCAGCGGTATCTGCCTGGTCCGGTAGTCCGGAAACCAGTGCAGGAACTTCAAACAGGCCAAACACCGGGATCCCGACACCGTCTGCGGTGGAAATCAGGTAACCGGCAATCATCACAGCGAACAGCCCGAGATAGAGGAACGCATGGCCGAACACGGCGCCAAGACGCGTCATGCGGCTATAACTTTGCAGGGGCGGTGGAGGCGGGCTGATGAAGCGCCACAACACCCGCAGCAACATGACTGCGAACAACACCAGGCCAATGCTCTTGTGCAGATCCGGCGCATCTTTACGCCAGGAGCTGTAGTAGTCGAGACCGACCATCCACAGCCCCAATGCGAACAGGCCGAAGACCGCGAGCGCCACACCCCAGTGCACGAAGATGCTGACCCAACCGTAGCGGGAAGAAGAGTTACGTAGCTGCATTGCCCAAATCCTGTAAGAACTGCGCCCAAGACTATCGAGTTATCTATCGACTTAAAGCGGAAAATTTCGCTCTGAAACATCGAGAAATACGATCATGACCTTGGGGTCGAGATGTTAAGAGAGTGTTAACCAGAAGAAAAAACCTACAGACGCTGTCCTATATTCGCTTTCAAAAAGCCTTTACCACTCGTCAGAACTGTCATATCTGACAGTAGCCACCATTACAGGTCATTGATGAACCTGATCTCGGGCGATTGTCCGAGCGTCTGAACAGGAGTTCTACCATGAGTCACCATTCGAGTTCATCCCCCGCGACTACGCGAAACCTATCCAATTCGATACCCGTAGGGGCAGGACCACGAGGGATAGCCATCAACAACGACGGATCACGGGTTTTTGTTTGCAATTACATTTCAGGCAATGTGTCAGTGATCAACACCCGGAACAGAAAGGTAATCCGCACCATCGCCGTCGAGCATTATCCCCAAAACATCGTCCTTGCCCATGGAGGGAAAAGAGCTTATGTGACCAACTACGGTTCAAGTTCGGTTTCGGTTATTGATACTGAAACCTATGCGGTGGGTAACGTCACGGTGGGAAGATATCCTCGGGGAATCGTCGTGAGCCGAGACGGGAAGCATGTTTACGTCACCGTTCGACAAGATAAAGAGTGGCTGGCAATTATTGATACCCGCACTTATGCGGTACGCAGAGTGCGAGGATTACCCTCTCCCTCCATAAGTGTGGATATCAGCCAGGACGATTCGCGTCTTTATATTTCCAGCACCAACGCTCCTGATGGCCCCTATCAGGACGCACTAACGATCATCAGCAGCAAGACTTTCAAAGTCCTCGATGTCATCAAAACCGAACAGTATCCGTCAGCGGTTACCGTCAGTCCCGACGACAGAGAAGTGTATATCGTGTGTCTTGACGCTCAGAAACTGACCGTACTGGACCCTAAGTTATCAACCACCAGGCATTTCGATTTTGTGACTTGCGAAGGGAAAATAGTGTTTGGCGGAAAAAACGCTTATGCCGTTGATCAAATCAAAAAAGAGGTCGTGGAAATTAATACCGCCACGTATGAAATTGTTCGCCGGGTTCCCATCCCTGGTGCTTCCGAACCGTATGACATGGTTCTTGATCAACATAACCATGCCTATGTCAGCGACTACCAAAGCGACGAAGTACATAGTGTCGATCTAGCTTAGCGTCAAAGCAAAATCAGCAGCCGGCTTTGGCTGGCGACATAAAAAAAGCGCGGCATCACTGCCGCGCTTTTTTTGATTCCAGGACTTACTGCGTCTTGGTTTCAGTCGTCGCCGGGGTCTTCGCAGCAGTACTGACCGCTGGTTTCTTCACCGGCTCAGTCTTTTTCGCCGTCGCCTTGACCGGAGCTTTTTTGGCCTCGGTTTGGGCAGCAGGCTTTTTCACTGGCGCTTTGGCCGGTGCTTTCTTGACAGGCTCTGCTTTCACCGGTGCCGCAGGCTTCGGCGCCTCAACCGGTGCTGGCGCTGGAGTCGGCACAGGTGCTGGGGCGGGTGCCGGAGCAACCGGGGCCACTGGTGCTGGCGCCTTGGCCGGTTCCGGTTTGTCGTCAGAACCACCGAACAGGTTGGTGAAGAAGTTGCCTTTCTTCGCCGCCACTGCACCGGCCGCTGCTGCGGTCGCCGCCGGAACAACTTTCGCCGGTTCAAACGACTTGCCTGCCGCCAGGTCTTCTACCTGACTGGCTGCACGCTGACCGGTGCGCAATGCGCCTTCCAGAGTGCCTGGGTACAAGGTATCGGTGTGTTCGCCGGCAAAGGCTACACGTTGCAGCGGGCGTTCCCACAGACGCCAGTATTTGCTCATCTGGCCCGGGCCGAAGGCCAGGTAAGCGCCACCCATCGACGGGTCGGTGCTGTAGCGACGGATTTCATAACCGGTGAACGAACCGCGTGCCTGTGGATAAAAGGCGTGCAGACGAATCAGTACCTGATCGACCATCTGCTTGTCGCCGAAAGCCTGCATCACGCGCGCGTTGTCGCCGGACAGGTTGATCACCACGTTGGCGCCGCCTTTCAGGGCCGGCTCGACCCACAACATGCCCAGGCCGGTGTTGCTGTAGATCTCGCCGGACATGCGCGCCTTGCTTTCCCATACCGGCGTCTTGAACTTCAGCATGATCTGGTCACGCCAGCCGTAGTTGGTGCCTTTGATGGCGCCCAGGTGCTGGGCATCCAGCGCCGGGGTCATCTGGATCTTGTTCAGTGCACGCAACGGCACGGCCAGCACAACGTAGTCCGCCTGATAGCCAACACTTCCGACTTTGACGGTCACGCCGTCCTTGTCCTGACTAATGGCCGAAACCGGGGAGCTGGTCTTGATGGTTTTCAGTTGCTTGACGAAAGCCTGGGCCAGCACCGGGCTGCCGCCAGGCAGACGCGAAGCGCGCAGGTCACGGTCGGCAACGCCACGATAAACGCGGCTCTGCTGTGCGAAGTACAGCAGCGACAGGCGCGAAGGTTCGTCATAGCGGGTACGAATCTGCTGATTCACCAACTGACGCGCAGTGGCTGGCAGACTCAAACGATCGAGCCAGTTGGACACGTTGATCTGGTCCAGGGCGAACAGCGTGCTGTTGGCGGCCGGGTTCTGCGGGTCTTCAATCGAACGCGCCAGATCATCCAAAGTCTTTTCGTAGCGTTTCAGCGCTTCGGCGGTGGCCGGCTGTTTAGTCGCCAGATCGGCGGCGGTGAAATATACACCGTCGATCAGGTAGCTCGGGGTCCGCACGAATTCAGGGGCTGGCGTGGTGGTCAGCTTGAACGTCGAGACGTACTTGTTCAGCACCGGTTGGGTCTTGTCGTTGCCGATCCACTCACTGGTGGCCATGCCGGAGCGACCGCCCAACGTCGGTTTGGCTTCCAGCAGGGTGACCTGCCAGCCTTTGTTCTGCAGTTCGTACGCCGCGGTGAGGCCCGCAAGCCCGCCGCCTATCACGATCACCGTTTTATCCTTGGCCAGCGCCGAAACGCTGAACAGCCCCAACATCACCAGCGCACAGGCGCGCAGCCAACCAGCAGACATTCAGCGAACTCCGGAAATACACGAGGAAATAGCGGTTTTACGAGTCAGACGACTCAAAGAACCGCGAAGAATACGTCAGCCATCAAAACGCCGCCAGCGACGTCTATCTCCTTATACAAAGTAGCTCAATCGACACAATGGGTTGTCCCGATGACGCGCATTGCATAGGCTTGCGCGATTGTTTGCCCGCGCACCAAGCGAGCCGCCTCGAGGAGACTGAACATGGGCCTGAATAATCAGTGGATGCAACGCGATCTCGCGGTGTTGTGGCATCCCTGCACCCAGATGAAAGACCACGAACAGCTGCCGCTGATCCCGATCAAACGCGGCGAAGGCGTCTGGCTGGAAGACTTCGAAGGCAAACGCTATCTCGACGCGGTCAGCTCCTGGTGGGTCAACGTGTTCGGCCACGCCAACCCGCGGATCAACCAGCGCATCAAGGATCAGGTCGATCAGCTGGAACACGTGATCCTCGCCGGTTTCAGCCATCAGCCGGTGATCGAACTGTCGGAGCGTCTGGTGAAGATGACGCCCGAAGGCCTGACCCGGTGCTTCTACGCCGATAACGGTTCGTCCTGCATCGAAGTCGCGCTGAAAATGAGCTTTCACTACTGGCTCAACCGCGGCCAGCCGAACAAGAAGCGCTTCGTCACCCTCACCAACGGTTACCACGGCGAGACCATGGCGGCGATGGCGGTGGGCGACGTGCCGCTGTTCACCGAAACCTACAAAGCCCTGCTGATGGACACCATCAAGGTGCCGAGCCCCGATTGCTATATGCGTCCCGAGGGCATGAGCTGGGAAGAACACTCGCGCAATATGTTCGCCGCCATGGAGCAGACGCTGGCCGACAACCACGACACCGTGGCCGCCGTGATTCTGGAGCCGCTGATTCAGGGCGCCGGAGGGATGCGCATGTATCACCCGGTGTACCTCAAGCTGCTGCGCGAAGCCTGCGACCGTTATGGCGTGCACCTGATCCACGATGAAATCGCCGTCGGCTTCGGCCGCACCGGAACGATGTTCGCCTGCGAACAGGCCGGCATCCGCCCGGACTTCCTCTGTCTGTCCAAGGCCCTGACCGGCGGCTATCTGCCGTTGGCGGCCTGCCTGACTACCGATGAGGTCTACAGCGCTTTCTACGACGACTACCCGACCCTGCGCGCCTTCCTGCATTCACATAGTTACACCGGCAATCCGCTGGCGTGCGCGGCGGCATTGGCCACGCTGGATATCTTCGAAGAAGACAACGTTATCGAGAACAATAAGGCCCTGGCCCAACGCATGGCCTCCTCCACCGCGCACCTGGCCGATCACCCGAACGTTGCCGAAGTGCGCCAGACCGGCATGGTCCTGGCCATCGAGATGGTCAAGGACAAAGCCAGCAAGACTGCTTATCCGTGGCAGGAACGTCGCGGTTTGAAGGTGTTCCAGCATGCGCTGGAGCGGGGTGCTTTATTGCGGCCGTTGGGCAGCGTGGTGTATTTCCTGCCGCCGTACGTGATTACCCCGGAGCAGATCGATTTTCTGGCCGAAGTGGCCAGTGAAGGCATCGACATCGCCACCCGTGACAGCATCAGCGTGGCAGTGCCGAAGGACTTTCATCCGGGCTACCGTGATCCGGGCTGATTGACTTCACCTAAGCTTCAGCGGTGACCGGACTACCGTCATCGCGGGCAAGCCCGCTCCCACAGGATCGGCGCAAAACCTGTGGGAGCGGGCTTGCCCGCGATGGGGCCGCCAGACTTCCACACTTTTACAGAGACCATTGATGAGACTGTCCCGCTTCTTTATCGACGCCCCCTTGAGCATCGGCGAACACGAGCTTCCCGAGGCCCAGGCCCATTACATCAGCCGCGTGCTGCGCATGGCCGAGGGTGATGCGGTGCAATTGTTCGACGGCTCGGGCCATGAGTTTCGCGGCACGCTGGCAGAAGTCGGCAAGAAGCGCGTCGTGGTAAATATCGATGACAGCTTCCCCGGGCAGATCGAGTCGTCGCTGGCGGTCCATCTCGGCCAGGGCTTGTCCCGTGGCGAGCGGATGGACTGGGCGATTCAGAAAGCCACCGAACTGGGCGTCAGCGAAATCACCCCGATCTTCACCGACCGCTGCGAAGTCCGCCTCAAGGACGAGCGCGCCGACAAACGCCTGATGCACTGGCGTCAGGTGGCGATCAGCGCCTGCGAGCAGTGCGGGCGCTCATCGGTGCCGGTGATTCATCCGCCGTTGCTGTTGGCCGACTGGCTGAAGCAGACGGAAGCCGAATTGAAACTGGTGCTGCACCCGGTGGCCGAGCCGCTGGTGAGCCATGCGAAACCGGCGACACTGGCGTTTCTGATCGGCCCGGAAGGCGGGTTGTCCGACGCTGAAGTCGAGCAGGCCAAGGCTGGCGGTTTTCACGCCGCCCGCCTCGGCCCTCGCGTGCTGCGCACCGAAACCGCGCCGGTGGTGGCATTGGCGGTAGCCCAACAGTTGTGGGGCGATTTTTAGGTTTGATCGTTCCCACGCTCTGCGTGGGAATGCAGCCCGGGACGCTCCGCGTCCCATCAAAAGCCGAACGCGGAGCGTCCGTAGAGGCATTCCCACGCAGAGCGTGGGAACGATCTTTCAGGAACTACTGCACCGGATCACTCACCGGTTTGGCGATAATCGCTTTCAACTCGCTGGTCATCGGAAACTCAAGGTTCAAACCTTTAGGCGGAATCGGTTGCTGGAACCAGCGGTTGTAGATGCCGTTGATTTCCCCTGAGCTGTACAAATCAGCAAGCGTCGAATTCACCAACTCGAGAAATTGCGGATCACCCTTGCGCACCATACAGCTGTAGATTTCCCGCGATTGCTCCTCGCCCACCACGACCCACTTATGCGGATCACGAGCCTTGGCCCGTTCGCCGTAAAGCAGCGCGTCGTCCATATAGAAAGCCACCGCCCGCCCTGACTGCAGCATCTGGAACGCTTCGCCGTGGTCCTTGGCGCTGATCACGAACATATCGATCTTGTGATCGACGTTGTAGCTCTTCAGAAACCGCTCATTGGTGGTGCCGGCGGTGGTCACAACGTTCTTGCCGCTCAGGTCGGCGAAGCTCTTGATACCGCTGTCCTTCGCCGTGAGCAATTGCCCCTTCACGTAGATGAATCCATAGGAAAACGCCACTTGCTGCATGCGCTCGGCAGTCACGCCGGTGGAGCCGCATTCAAGGTCGACCGTGCCGTTCTGCACCAGCGGAATGCGTGTTTGCGAGGTCACCAGGTTGTACTTCACCTGCAAATCCGGCAGCTCGAGCTTTTGCTTGATGCGCTCGACAATCTTGCTCGCCAGGTCCACCGAATAGCCCATCGGCTGCCCCGTGTGATCCCCCACGTAAGAGAACGGCACCGACGCGTCGCGATAACCCAGCGTGATGCTCTTGGCATTGGCGACCTTGTTCAGCGTGCCGGTCAGCGGCGCTTCATTGGCCTGGACCTGACTGGCGAACAGCAGGCCAAGGGTGCAGCCGATCAACGTGATTTTTTGCATTGTTATTCTCCGTTGTGGGTAGATCGAATTAACGGCGGGCGGCGATCACGGTGATTTCCACCAGGACCTCTGGACGGGCCAGTTGCGCCTGCAACGTGGTGCGGGTCGGCGCCTTGTCCGGCGACAGCCATTGTGACCAGACCTCGTTCATGGCGGCGAAATCGCGGCCAATGTCGCTCAAGTAAATGGTCGCGCTGAGTAAGTGATCCTTGTCGCTGCCAGCCTCGGCCAGCAACCCGTCGATTTTCGCCAGGACCTCTGCGGTTTGACCAGCAGCGTCGCGGCTGTCACCCGGCACCTGTCCCGATAGAAACACCAGCTCGCCAAAGGTCACGGAGCCAGAGAGTCGACTGTTGCTGTTGAAACGCTTGATGCTCATCGGTTCTTCCTTTTCCAGTCAGGCGACGCGGGGTGCGAGGCCCTGCATTTCGATCGAGGGTGCGCGCCGGGCAATCAACTCACTCAGCAGCCGAGCGCTACCGCAGGCCAAAGTAAAGCCCAAGGCGCCATGGCCGAGGTTGAGCCAGAGGTTGCGGTACGCCGTGGCGCCAATTAATGGCACGCCGCTGGGGGTCGCCGGGCGCATGCCGGCCCATTCGATGGCAGCGTCGTAATCGCCGGCATTGGGCAAGGTTTCCTGGGCCTGGCGTTTGATCAGCGCCAGACGCTTGGGGTCGAGCCCCGGGTCGAAACCGACAATGTCGACCATCGCCGCTACGCGCAGTTGCGCACCGATGCGGGCGTAAACGATCTTGCGGTTGTAATCGGTGATGCTCAGCTCCGGCGCGCGATGTTCGGCGCGGATCGGCAGGGTCAGGCTGTAGCCCTTGAGCGGATACAGCGGCAGGTTCATGCCCGGCAACGCCAACGCCGGGCTGCGATGACCGGCAGCGATCACCAGTTGTTCGACCGGCAATACCTGCGCGCCCATTTCGATGGCCTGCACCGCGCCGTTCCCGTGGCGAATGCCGGTGACCGTGCGGCCCAGCAAAAACTCGCAACGCCCCGACGCCTTGAGCCGGGCCGCCAGTTGCAGACAGAAAGCATGGCAATCGGCGACTTCTTCATCGGGCGTGTAGATCGCGCCCACGAATGGCGCCTCGGCGAGTGCCGGCTCCAGCTGTGCGCACTCGGCCCGGGACAACACTTGCTGCTGTCGCGGATCAGTCAGCCCTTGGCGCGCATGCTCGAAGCTTGCGGCTTCACGAAACGTCACCAGTTTGCCGTTGCGCCGCCAATCGAAACCGTCGAGGCGGTCTTCGTCGCGCCAGCCTTGCAGCGTGGCCTGGCTCAGCAGCGCCAGGCGCAGCAGGTGTGCGCCGTTGCGCTGATTCACCGAACGCCGGCAGGCCGCCAGAAAGGACGCCATCCAGCGCCATTGCGCCGGGTCCAGGCGTGGACGCAGCTTCAATGGCGAGTCACCGCGCAACATCCAGCCCAGCGCCTGCAACGGTACGCCGGCATCGGCCAGTGGCGCGACATAGCGGTAGGACAACTGGCCGCCGTTGGCGAAACTGGTCTCGCTGGCAAACGAATCCCGGGCCTCGATCAGCGTCACGTCGATGCCATCGCGAACCAGTGCATAAGCCGTTGTCAGCCCGATGACGCCGCCACCGATGATGCAAACCCGCTGAGCCATGTCTGTCCTTAAGCGTTGTTGGAACGTGCTTCAGGTTAGGACCAGGTGACAGCCGTTGAACAATGCATAAAGATGCCTGACCCATAAACAAAGGTTATGGACTTGCCATGCGACTGCGACACATCGAGATTTTTCAGGCCATTCGCCAGACCGGTTCGGTCAGCGGCGCCGCCCAGTTGCTGCACGTGTCGCAGCCGGCGGTGAGCAAGGTGCTGCAACACGCCGAACAGCAATTGGGCTTTCCGTTATTCCTGCGGGTGCGCGGCAAATTGCAGCCGACGCCCGAAGCCCTGGAGCTAGAGCGCGAAGTCGACAAGGTCACCGAAAGCCTGCAAGGCGTGCGACGTCTGGCCCAAAGCCTGCGCCGCGAACCGGGCCACAGTGTACGGATTGGTGCGATCCCGGCACTGGCCTTGTCACTGCTGCCGCCGGCGATCAATGAATGGACGCAACGCTACCCGGAAATCGCCTGCGAACTGTCCAGCGCCCACAGCCGTGAGCTGATGCAGAACTTGTTGATGCGCGAAGTGGATGTCGCCCTGACGTTGCAACTGCCCGATCATCCGGGCCTGAAAGCGCAGGCCCTGGCCTGTGGGATGCTGGTGGCGCTGGCGCCGAAGGGCTTTTGGCCCGACGACACTCACGGCAAACCGCTGCCGTTGATCGAACTGGCCGGTGCGCCGCTGATCGGCTTGTCCAGCGCCGACCCGCTGGCCGCCAGACTCGACAGCTACCTTGAGGCGGTCGATCCGCCGCCAAAGGTACGCATTGCGGTGCAGACTTATTCGCTGGCGCGGGCGATGGTTGAATCCGGTGCCGGGCTAGCAGTGATCGACCCGTTCACCGCGCTCGGCGCGTCCCCCGCCACCACAGCGATTCGCCCCCTGGCGCCGGCGCTACCGATCACCCTGTACGCAGTCACCCGCGCCGACGAACCGCCGCCACACACCTTGAGCGATTTGTTGCAGGTGTTCAGCCGACGGGCGCAGGCGCAACTGGATCGCTTGATCCCGTAGAGGTCTCAAAGGACATAAAACAGAATCGCCACAAAGTGCAGCACGCTCCCGGCGATCACGAACAGATGCCAGACCCCATGGGCATGACGCAAACGATTATCGAGGGCAAAAAAGACAATCCCCACGGTGTACAACACCCCGCCGGACGCCAGCCAGGCAAACCCGGTGCTGCCCAGTGCCGCCAGTAACGGCTTGACCGCCACCAGCACGATCCAGCCCATCACCGCGTAAATCACGATCGATAGAATCCGCGCTTCCGAGCGGGGTTTGATCTCTTGCAGGATGCCGATCAGCGCCAGCCCCCAGACAATCCCGAACAACGTCCAGCCCCACGGCCCGCGCAGGGTCACCAGGCAGAACGGTGTGTAACTGCCGGCAATCAGCAGGTAGATCGAAAAGTGATCGACCTTCTGCATGATCGCCTTCTTGCGCCCGCGCACGCTGTGGTAAACGGTCGACGCGCTGTAGAGCACCAGCAAGGTGAACGCGTAAATCGCCACGCTGACGATCTTCCACGGGCTGCCGTCCATACTGGCGATCACCAGCAGCCACACACCCCCGACAAACGCCGCCACCGCCCCAACCAAATGCGTCCAGGCATTCAATCTTTCCCCGTGATACATGTGTTGCTCACCTCAAAATTCGTTAACACAAAGCCCCCTGTAGGAGCTGTCGAGTGAAACGAGGCTGCGATCTTTTGATCTTGCTTCTCGGCGCCCCCGAAGGTGCTGAAGATCAAAAGATCGCAGCCTTCGGCAGCTCCTACAAAAGCTATCGAGCCAAACGTCAGCCAATTGGGCACAATCGAGCGATTCGAATAAGAGTCACGCCCATGCTGATCGATGAAGAGTTGACCCTGAAAAAACTCGAGGTGTTCCTGGCCTTCATGCGCACCGGCAACCTGGCCCGCGCCGCCGCCGAGTTGCAAACCAGCAACGTCAGCGTGCACCGCGCCATCCACTCTCTGGAAAGCGCCCTGCGTTGCCCGCTATTCAAACACGAAGGCCGCAACCTGACCCCACTCGAAAGCGCTTACGTGCTGGAAGAACGGGCGCAGAAGCTGATTCAGGACGTACTCGAAAGCGTGCGCCTGACCCGCGAAGCTGCCGGGTTCTCGGCTGAGCGCTTCAAGCTTGGGTCACTGTATTCGCTGACGGTGAAGACCGTGCCGCAGCTGATCATGGGCCTGAAAATTCGCCGTAGCGAACTCAATATCGATCTGATTCTAGGCTCGAACATCGACCTGTTGTACAAGCTCAAGAACATGGAAGTCGACGCGATCCTGGTGTCGCTGGATGACAGCGTGAATGACCCGGACTGCGAGCATATTCCGCTGTTTTCCGATGACATCTTCCTCGCCACCCCGGCTGATTCGCCCTTTGCCCAGCGGGCCGAAGTCGATCTGGCCGAGGTGCGCGACGAGACATTCATCACCTTGACCCAAGGCTTCGCCACACACCAGGACGGTATTCGGGTGTTCAAGCAGGCGGGGTTCGAGCCGAAGGTGGCGATGCAGGTCAACGACATCTTCACCCTGCTGAGCATGGTCAGCTCCGGGGTCGGTTATGCGTTGCTGCCGGGAAGGATTGCGGCGGTGTATGAGAACCGGGTGAAGCTGATTCCATTGCAAGAAAAGTATCGGTTACAGCAGCACATCGGCGTGGTGTTCCTGAAGGCCAAGGAGCGTGACCCGAATTTGTTGGCGTTGCTGGCGGAGTGTCGGATGTATGCCAATCGGCAGGCCTGACAGACCGCGGTGCCTGCATCGCGGGCAAGCCACGCTCCCACAGGAAATGCGCTGTCCTTGTGGGAGCGTGGCTTGCCCGCGAAGGCGACAGCCCGGTCAATAACCCTAGCCAAGCAATCCGCGCATGATCAGAAACAGCAGCGAAGGCCCGAGCAGGCAGCCCAGTGCGGTATAGAACGCCGCCGTCAGGCATCCATAAGGCACCAGCTTCGGATCAGTCGCCGCCAACCCGCCGGCCACACCGCTGGAGGTGCCCATCAACCCACCGAAAATCACTGCACTGCGTGGATTGTTCAAACCGATCATCGGCGCCACGAACGGCGTCATGACCATGACCAGAATCGCCTTGATCAGCCCGGCCGCAATCGATAGCGCCATGACTTCCGAACTGGCCCCGATAGCCGCGCCTGTCACCGGCCCGACGATATAAGTCACCGCGCCCGCGCCGATGGTGGTCAGGCTCACCGCATCGGTATAACCAAACGCCATGGCGACCGCGACACCTGCGATGAACGACGTCCCGACACCCACGAACAGTGCCAGCACCCCGACGAAGCCGGCTCGTTTGAGCTCATCGACACTCACACCGAATGCCGTGGCGACAATGGCGAAGTCCCGCAGCATGGCTCCGCCGAGCAGGCCGATACCCGAGAGCAACGGAATGTCGACCACACCTTTCTGGCCACCGGTCAGCGCGCCACCGATGTAAGACAGCAGCAGGCCCAGCAGGATAGCGATGGCCGAACCGTGCAGGCGGCCTTTGGTAAATGTGTTGGAAATCCAGTAGGACAGCCACATGGTTACGCCGACAATGGCAAACCCACTGATCAGCCCGTAACTGGTAATCACCTTCATCATCGATTCGTACATGGTGATCACCCTACTGTTTTTGGTGGAGTGACAGGTTCAGGCGCCTTGTTGCCGATGCGCACCAGTACCGGTACCAGAGCGAAGGCAATGGCCACTGCCACCGTACCGGCCAGGATCGCCATCGGCCCACCCTTGAGCGCACCGTAGACGTTTTGCTGCGCGGCCATGGCAACCACGATCGGGATATAGATCGCGCTCCAGAACTCCACACCCTGCTCGGTCTTGCCTTTGAACCAACCGCTTTTGTTGAGGTAGCTACCGAGCCCGATCAACAGCAGCATCGCAATACCGACGCCGCCCACGTTGGCCGGCACGCCAATCAGCTTGCCGAGCAGTTCGCCGATAAAAATACCCGCCAGGGTACAAAAGGCGAGAAACGCCACACCGTAAATAATCATTGTTGTAGTCCTCAAAGTGCATCGTCGGAATTGTTGTTTTTGTAGTTCGCAGCCTGAGTCGGTGATCTAGGGTTGGCGGCTTCCCTCCTCACGCAACAGCGCCTGCAAGGTATCAAGCCGCGCACCGTCGAAGGCAACGACGGTGCCCTGCTCGAACACCCGGCGCGCCAGCCCGGTCAACACCGCACCGGGCGGCAGTTCGATCTGTAGACGTACGCCACGCTCGTAAGCGCTTTGCACCGTGCCGCGCCAATCCACCACACGGCACATGTTGAAGGCCAGGTCGTCGCGTAACGCCTCGGGATTGATAACAGGCCGGGCGCGACTGCCGCTCAGATAACCCAGGATCGGCGTTTTCAATTGCACCTTGGCGAAGGCTTCGGCCAGGATTTTCGCCGGAGCTTCCAGCAGCGGACAGTGGGACGGCACGCTGACCGCCAGACGCTTGGCCAGCCCGGCACCACAACCTTTCGCAAACTCGGCAACCGCTTTCATCGCACCATCGCTGCCGGCGATGACCACTTGGTTATCGGCGTTGATGTTGGCCAGGTAAACCGGCGTGTCGAGGCTATGAACCTGCGCCAGCAAACCTTCCACCGTCGCCAGATCCAGACCGATGATCGCGGTCATGCCATAGCCCTGAGGATAAGCCTGCTGCATCAGTTCGCCGCGCAGGCTGACCAGATGCAGTGCATCACTGAAGCTCAAGGCGCCGGCGACCACCGCCGCCGGGTAGGCGCCAATGGACAATCCGGCCACGTAATCCGCGCTCAATAACAACTGACGTGAAGCGGCCACTCCGGCGATCAGCAGGCACAGCTGAACCGCCCTCGTCGACTGCAACGCCTCGGCAGAATCGAGCAACAAAACATCTTCACCCAGCACCTCGCTCGCCTCGATCAGCGTTTCCCGAGGCAAACGATGGAGCATGCCCGGTTGCTGCGCGCCCTGGCCGGGGAACACCAGCAAACTGCTCACGCTGCTTGCTCCTGCGGGTTCCAGGGATCGGTGACCAGGCAGGCGACCTGAGCGTTTTTGAGCAGCACCCGTTGCGACGGACCGGCCCATTCGCGCAGAGCCACGGCGCCATTCGGCGTCTGCAATTGCATGTCGACCAGACATTCAGCGGTGCCGAGAAGCGTCACCAACTCTTGCGCTTGAAGTCGGCTCAACGGTTGCGGTGTACGCAGAATCAAATCCAGATCGCTGCGCTCATGCAACGCCGCAAAACCGCTGGCCAATTCAAACCCGGCGCTGCCGCTGACACCCCACACCCAACCGCAGGTGTCGAGTATCGGCCGCAGTTGCGCCAGCGCTCGCAACGCCGGCAGATCCCGAATCCTCTCGACATGACACAGCTCTTCCGGCCTTACCCGACGCGAAATCGCTGTGATCGCCATCGACGTTGCATAACGCTGTTCACGCAAGCGTCCGCGCACGCCGACCGCGATTTGATCCGGCGCAGTTATCGCGCGCCGAACCACCACCGGCTGACCCGCGCTGATCGACTCGATCACCCACGCAGGCGCATCCGCAGGCAACTGCTCCGGGGTCATCCCCCACAGCAGGTCGTGGGCCAGAAACGTGTTCACCACTGCTCTCTCAACAGTTGGCGAACCTTGCTCGACGCGGCGCGATTGCTCGCACCCAAGCGACTACTCAGATCGCGATGACCGGCGTCAACATTTTCAATCGCCTGAACCAGACACTCATTCACCCGCGCCAGATCCGCCGTCGTCGGTTGTTCGATCTGATCCACCGACAAGGTTTCCCAAAGCAAACCCAGGCTGGCAAAGCTGTCGATGTCATAGGCCATCGGCGGCACGCTGGCGGCCAAGGCTTCAAGTTCTTCGACACTGCGCAATGTCACCCGCGCCGCCGACGCCTTGCCCATCGCATGCACCATCACGCCCGGATCGCGCAGCGCGATCAGCCGGTTGGCCTGATAACCATGAGCGAGAAACGCCCCGGACATCGCCTTGCCCACCAGCAAACCAATCACCACATGCCCGGCCAGTCGGGCGCGGGCATAACTGTCCGCAGCACCGGCCAAGGCTTGATGAATGCCGAGGGCTTCTTCGCGTCGGCCGTAAGCCTGGCTCGGCACATCGACAATGGCGATCAAGGCGCGTTTTTGAGGCTTGTCGTTATCCGCAGCAATAACGTCATCCACCGCTTTGGCCAGGCCCCAGCCTTCCAGCAAACCGACCTCGCCATTGCGGGCACGGACGAAGCGGTTGTCGGGGTCGGCCACCACCGCGATAAAACGCGCAGGCTGCTCACCCAATAAACCATCGGCGACTTTCAACGATGCCGGTAAACCCTCGACCGGTTTCGCGCCGGCACTCAGGGCGTTGAACCAGTTCAAGCCTCTCAGGGAATACGAACTCATGAGCGCTCTCCTTGATACAGATCGCGAACCGTCGCCGGCTCGATTTGTGGTTCGGCGTCCAGACTCGCCAGCCGTTGCAGGAACCATTCGGCCTGGCGACTGCGTTGTTGCGCCGGCAAACCCTGCTGGAGCAACTCGCTAACCTGCTGCTGAATCTGCGCTACGTCGTCAGCGACATAGCGATCCGCCAACCCACTGGCGAACCGTTGCTCACCACCGGTCAGGCTCCAGATAAACGGCCGGTCACGGGAGTCGTATTCCTCAAGTCCGGCTTCCTGCTCGATCACTTGGGGGCCGTTGAGGCCAAGGCGCGCTTCCTGAGTCACCAGCAAATAGCTGCACAACCCGGCGGCAATCGACATGCCGCCAAAACAGCCAACGCTGCCGGCGACTACGCCGACTACTGGCTGGTACTGGCGCAGATCGACAATTGCCGCATGAATATCGGCAATCGCCGCCAGCCCGAGATTGGCCTCCTGCAAACGCACGCCTCCGGTTTCCAGCAGCAACACGGCGCGAGTAGGAATGCCTTTGCGGTTGTCCTCGGCGGCCAGTTCCAGCGCACCGGCAATCTTCGCCCCGCCGACTTCACCCAGGCTGCCGCCCTGAAACGCACCTTCGATGGCCGCGATCACCACCGGCAAACCACCGAGGCTGCCCTTGGCGATCACCACGCCGTCATCGGCTTGCGGCACCACGCCCTGGCGTGACAGCCATGGCGACATGACGCGCTGAAACGGGTCGAGCAGTTCACGAAAAGTACCCGCGTCGAGCAAGGCTTTCGCTCGTTGCCGGGCGCCGAGTTCGACGAAGCTATGCCTTTCAAGGAATGGGTTGAGAAGCGCTGCGCTGTCAGTCATGGTTGATCTCCTCGAAGCCTTGTTCCAGGCGCAAACGCACCACGCCGGGAGTGGCGCCGAAATCGTGGATATCAATCGCCATCGCGGGCGGTGTCTGGCCGTCGAACATCCGCGCGAACAGATGCTGCCAGCGTTGTTCACTGCCGTTGACCGAGGTCTGCACCTGGATCGTCAGCTTGCCCGCCAGCCCCGGTTCGATCAGCACTTCCAGATCGCCCGAGCCCACGCAGCCCACCAGCGCCCTGCCCCGAGGCGGCTGCCCGGCGGGGAATTCAAAGGATAAGGTTTCCATCAAAACGCTCCCTGGAAGATGCCGTCGCCCGAGTCGATACGATCGATAAACAGGCAGGCTGCGAGCAAGTCCGCAGCGCCACCGGGCGAGGCATTCAACGCGATTAATTGTTGGTCCAGCTCATGCAAACGGCGGCGGCCAGCCAGGCTCGCACTACCGCCGGCGTCGAGCACCGCTTGGGCGCCGAGTTGCATGGTCTGCAGGCCGAGCTCGCCTGCGCGGTAGAGCACGCAGGTGTCGGAGAGATGGGTCATGATCGCCAGCAAGGCGTCGAGCCGAGCGTTCTGTTCACCATGGCCGGCGGCGCGGCTGAGTTTGAGTTGCGGCAGTGCGCGTTGAATCACTGCAGGGAAACCAAGCTGTGCTTCTTCGCGTGCACCGCGAGCGCCGTAACGCTGGGCGACTTGGGCGCCATGGCTCAGAGGACGCGGCGCGTAACGGTCGTCGAGCAAGGCCAGACGTGCAGCGCGCAAGGTCACGGCGCTTGCTTTGGTATTCGTGCACTCCAGCGCGGCCGCAGCGACCAACAGCCCCAACGCCCAGATCGCCCCACGATGAGTATTCACACCGTTGGTGGTGGCGAGCATCGTTTGCTCACCGTCACGACCAATCCGCCCAAGGGCTTCGCGCAGGGGTAAACCGACTTCGCCAAACTCGATGGCCGCTTCTGCCATTGCCTTGAACGCCGGCCACAACGACAGCGCCGAGGCGTGCATCAGGCTCAGGTGTAAATCGGTGTGCGCGCCATTGCCGCGACGGTCGACCAGCGCCGGTTTCGGCGACAGATCCGCTTCGTCGATCAGCGCGTCCACCGCCAGGTCCGCCAGCCGCTCAGTCAGGGTTAAAGGTTTCGGTTGCAGATTGAATGCGTGCATTACCAGCTCCTGAACTTGGCGGGCGGGTTGTAGAGGCCACCGGACCACTCCACCAGATCGGCCACGCTTTTCGCTGCGAGCAGCTCGCGGGTGGCGTCGGTGCGGCGGATGCCGAGGTCTTCGGGCAAGGCGATCAGGCCTTCGCGGCGCATGCGGGCGGTGTCTTTCGGGTTGTGGCGCAGGCCGATGGCAGTCACCCCGGCGACAGCGGCGATCATCGCCTGACGCTCTTCGAGGGAACGGGCCTTGTACAGATAGGCGATGCCTTCTTCGGTGAGCAGATGGGTGACGTCGTCGCCGTAGATCATGATCGGCGCCAGCGGCATGCCGCTTTTCTTCGCCACGTCCACCGCGTCGAGGGTTTCAACGAAGGTCGGTTTGCCGCCCTCCTGGAAGGTCTCGACCATTTGCACCACGAGTTTCTTGCCGCGTTCCAGCAACGCTTCGGGTGCATCGTCGTGACGCATGTCGAGCCAGGCCGGCGTGCCATGGCGGCGACCGCGCGGGTCGTGACCCATGTTCGGCGCACCACCGAAACCGGCCAGCCGTCCACGGGTCACGGTGGAGGAATGGCCGTCGCCGTCGACTTGCAGGGTCGCGCCGATGAACAGGTCCACCGCGTATTGCCCGGCCAGTTGGCAGAACATCCGGTTGGAACGCAGTGAACCGTCGCGGCCGGTGAAGAACACATCCGGTCGAGCGGCGATATAGTTTTCCATGCCCAGTTCAGTGCCGAAGCAATGCACGCTTTCGACCCAACCGCTTTCGATGGCCGGGATCAGGGTTGGGTGAGGATTGAGCGTCCAGTTGCGGCAGATCTTGCCTTTCAAACCGAGGGACTCGCCGTAGGTCGGCAGGATCAGTTCGATGGCCGCGGTGTTGAAACCGATGCCGTGGTTGAGCGACTGAACATTGTGTTTTTCGTAGATCCCGCGGATCGCCATCATCGCCATCAACACGTGCACAGGCTTGATGTGTCGTGGGTCGCGGGTGAACAGCGGTTCGATGTAGAACGGTTTGTCAGCCACCACCACGAAATCGACCCAGGATGCGGGAATGTCGACACGGGGCAGTTCGCTGACGTCGTCCACCAATTGGTTGACCTGGACGATGACGATGCCGTCGCTGAAGGCGGCAGGTTCGATCAACGCGGGGGTGTCTTCGGTACTCGGGCCGGTGTAGATGTTGCCGGCACGGTCGGCCATGAAACCGGCCGAGAGCACGACGTTGGGAATCAGGTCGACCACCAGCCGCGCATAGAGCTCGATGTAGGTGTGAATCGCGCCGATTTCCAGCAGGCCGTCTTCGAGCAACTGGCTGATGCGCAGGCTCTGGGTGCCGGCGAACGAGAAGTCGAGCTTGCGGGCGATACCACGCTCGAACAGGTCCAGGTGCTCGGAACGCCCGACGCTGGGCATGATCATGTGCAAGTCATGCAGCTTGTCCGGATCGGCCTTGGCCAGGGAGCGGGAAAGGAAGTCCGCCTGCTTCTGGTTATTACCCTCCAGCACCACACGGTCGCCAGGCAGAATCAACGCCTCCAGCGCCGCAACGATCTTGTCGGTGGGCAGCACCACACCGTCGGCGAAACCCCGCACCAGCTCGAGACGCCGCTGCTTTTCGCTGCGCCGCCGCGTCCATCGCGAGTCGGGGGATATTGTTGTTGTCATGACCACTCCACGGGTTCGCTGTCGTGGGAGTCACCTTAGGAGCGTTAGGTGGGGGGCATCAATCAAGCAGAGTGGTGGATCGTTACGGTCAGGGTAATGATCGACAGAAGACCTCTGTTGCCAGTACCGGCCTCATCGCGGGCAAGCCCGCTCCCACAGTGTCCGTGTCGTGCTCAGATCCTGAGTCATCCACAATACCTGTGGGAGCGGGCTTGCCCGCGATGAGGCCAGAACAACCCCCGCAGCTTTCGATGACGAAGATTTCGTCGCTCATGGCAGAAAGCAAACAACCGATAAGTCCCAAAATAGGACCAATCGGTCCCTTTTTGGGAATCTTCAACCTAATGCAGAAACCTTTGTGGCAAGCCCCCTCACCACAGGGAGGTCCGACCGCTTGGGGTTTTGTGTTTAAAAGTTTGTCCGCAGGAACGGTGAGAGGCTACGCAGTCTGGCGTCGCTGCCTACAGCAATGCCGGAACCCGCTGACTGGTGCGGTTTGGCGTTGATCTTTATCGTTTGTGTGTCGCTGCCAATTCAGCGACCGGGATTGGAAACCCCGACGAGCAAACGGCGTGAAAGCGCCACTCATGACGTATGCTTGCGCACCTTTAAAGTGTGCACTCCGTTATGGCGGCTGTGCGCGGGAGACCTTCGGGTCAACCGGGTTGCCGTTTCCCGGGTTTCCAGCCTGCGTACAGCTGCCACCCCTTCGTTCGGAAACCGAAAGGGCCAGCTCCAAACCATAAGCGGAGAATCACTATGTTCAAAGCTACTCCCAATCCCCCGGAAACCGACACCGATTCCCAAGCATCCCTCGATGCAGAAAAAATGAAGGAAGCCGCCGACCGCGCCTTTTCCCATTACTTCCCGTCACCCCACGAAAAACCCGCCAAACGCCGTAAGTCCCAGCTCTTCACCGTCTGCCCCGACATCGACACCGAAGCCCTTCTGGCCAATGCCTCCGAAGACCTGCTGTCCATCAGCGCCATTGCTGCCGACCTGGCGGACGATGTGGAAGGCTCACGCCGCTCTGTCGCCTTGGCACTCAGCCGTTTGGCAGATGGCGTGCAGTTGTTGGTAGAGCGAGTGCTGGATCATCATGAGTCGTTGCAGATGAAGGCTCAGGCCGGGGTTTAGCAGCCAGGTCTTTGGTAAGTTGAAGGCCGCCTTCGCGGGCAAGCCCGCTCCCACAGTGTCCGTGCCTTGCTCAAATCCTGAGTCATCCACAATACCTGTGGGAGCGGGCTTGCCCGCGATGAGGCCGGTGAAATCACCACAATATCCGGATCAGTTGGCTAAACCAGCCGTAACCAACAACTCCTCCAGCGCGAGCAAGTCAGGCACCTTCGCCACTTGCTCCCCCACCTGCACCGCCGCCTGTTCCAGTGAACACAACGGCACATCGACATAGCTCAGCTGACTGTCGAGTTTGTAAGACCGCGGAATCCCCTGCACCAGCAGCGCAATGAACTTCAGCTCAGGCCGCCCGCCGAGGGCGTTGAGGATGACGATCCGTGCTCGCTCACCAATCACCACTTTGTTGCCACACGCCGACTCGAAACTAAGCAACGGAATCTGCCGTTCCCGCCATGTCACCCGCCCCAGATACCACGGCGGTGTATCGAGATCGAAAGCCCCCGGCTGATAGTCGATGAGTTCAGCGACAGCGACGTTGGGCAGGATCAGGTTGCGATCCGCCAAGGGCAGCAGCAGACCAGTGAGGTTGCTGGAGCGGTGTTCATGCATGGGTTTTGCTCCACCGGGCGATGCTGTCGAGCAGCACCGATTCCTGGTATGGCTTGCCGAGGTAGTCGTTAACGCCGATGGCCATGGCGCGGTCGCGGTGTTTCTGGCCGGTACGGGAGGTGATCATGATGATCGGCAGATGGCGCAAGCGCTCCTCGGCGCGCACCTGGGTCGCCACTTCGAAGCCGTCCATGCGCGGCATTTCGATGTCCAGCAGCATCAGGTCGGGCATGTGTTCTTCGAGCAGCAACATGGCGTCGACACCGTCCTTGGCGGTCAGCACGTTCATGCCGTGGCGTTCCAGCAGACGGCTGGTGACCTTGCGCACGGTGACCGAATCGTCGACCACCAGCACCAGCAACGGCCGTTGCGACTCGGGCTCTACGTCCTGCGTCACCGGTCGTTTCGGCACCTGCGCTTGCATCGCACGGATCGGCGCCAGCAAGTCGAGAATCAGCACCACCCGGCCATCGCCGAGAATCGTCGCGCCGGACAAACCCTGCACCGCGGCGAACTGCGGGCCAAGGCTTTTGACCACGATTTCCCGGGTGCCGGCCATAGCATCCACCTGCACCGCGACGTGTCGCTCGTTGCATTGCACCAACAACACCGGCAACGGCAGGCTCTGGCCCAGCAGTTTCGGGCGAGTGCTGGTTTTCAGCAGCTCGCCGAGATAGCACAACTCGTAACGTTGCCCGGCGTATTCGTAGGTCGGCGGATCGAGCCGGTAATGCCCTTCGAGTTCGTTGGGCAACACCCGAACGATGCCGTCGATGGTGTTCAGCGGGATCGCGTATTGATCATCCCCGCACAGCACCATCAACGCGCGGTTGACCGACACGGTGAACGGCAGACGAATCCGGAAATGCACGCCCTGCCCCGGCACAGAGTCGATGGTCATGCCGCCGCCGAGCTGCCGGACTTCTTCATGAACCACGTCCATGCCGACGCCACGCCCGGAGATCTGAGTGATTTTCTCGGCAGTGGAGAACCCCGGTTGCAGGATGAATTGCAGCACGTCGCGGTCGCTGATGTTGCTGTCCGGGTGGAGTAAACCGCGCTTGATCGCCTTGCGCCGCACGGCGTCCAAAGGCACGCCGGCACCGTCGTCGCGGATGTCGAAAATGATGTCGCCGCCCTCTCGGGACAAATCCAGGGTGATCTTGCCTTGGGCCTGTTTACCCGCCGCGATTCGCACCTCGGCCGATTCCAGCCCATGGTCGACGGCGTTGCGCAGCATGTGCTCCAGCGGCGCAGCCATGCGTTCGAGGACGTTGCGGTCCATCTCGCCTTCGGCGTTGCCGACGATGAAATCCACGTCCTTGCCCAGTTCGCTGGCGACCTGCCGAACGATGCGTTTCAAACGCGGCAGCATTCGCTCGAACGGCACCATGCGCGTACGCATCAGGCCTTCCTGCAATTCGGTGTTGATGCGGCCCTGCTGTTGCAGCAGGTTCTCCGCGTCCTGATTACGCCGCTCGAGGGTTTCCTTGAGGTCAAGCAGGTCGGAGGCAGACTCGAACAGTGCCCGCGACAACTGTTGCAGCTGCGAGTGACGGTCCATCTCCAGCGGGTCGAACTCTTCATAGCCCAGGCGTTCAGCCTCGACTTGCTGACGGCTGAGAATTCGCCCCTGAGTTTCGGTATCGAGGCGGCGCAACTGGTCGCGCATGCGTTCGATGGTGGTTTCCATCTCGCTCAGGGCCACCCGTGCATCGTTGACCTGTTGTTCGATGCGGCCACGGAAGATTGAAGTTTCCCCGGCCAGGTTGACCAGGTCGTCGAGCAACTCCGCCGAAACCTTGACCGTGTCGGTGCCTTCCGGTTGCAACGCGGGTGGCTCGGCTTTGGGCGCTACGGGCAGCGTTACGGGTGCCGATGTTTCGGGCACTGCCGGATGGCTGAAATTCTTGATCGCATCGATCAGCCGATCGGCCGGCGGCAATGGCTGACCGGCGCGGGTGGCGTCGAGCATCTGCGCCAGTCGGTCATGGCTGCGTTGCAACAGCGAGAACAGCTCGGCGGTGGGTTGCAGCACGCCCGCCGACAAGCCTTCGTAGAGGAATTCCAGTTCATGGGCCAGGTCGCCAATCGGCACAATCTCCACCATCCGCGCGCCCCCTTTGAGGGTGTGCAGATCGCGCAACAGTGTTTCCACTTCCTGGCGATTCGACGGTTCGGCCTGCCAGCGCAACAGTGCCGCGCCGGAGTTTTCAATGATGTCGAAACCTTCCTCGAGGAAGATCTCCAGAAGCTCGGGATCATGACCCGTCGAGTCATTGCTGACCACTGGCTCGATCACCTCGGCGCTGCCGGCATTGCCCTGGCGAAACTCACGAATGGCCGCGATCAACTCACCCGGATCACCCAACGGACGATTGTGCTGTAACTGATCAAGGAACATGGCCAGTCGGTCATGGCTCTGTTGCAGCAACTGCGCCAGCGCTTCGCTGTGGCTGTAACGGCGGTCCACCAGGCCTTCGTAAAGGCTTTCCAATTCATGGGCCAGATCGCCGACCGGCTCGACCTCGGCCATCCGCGCACCGCCCTTGAGGGTGTGCAAATCGCGCTGCAAGGACAACAGCGGCGCGGCGTTGTCCGGGTCACTCAGCCAGCGTTGCAAGGCCTGGCCGGCGCTTTCGAGAATATCCACCGCTTCTTCAAGGAAGATCGAAACGATTTCGTCGTCCAGCTCCACCTGCGTTGCGGCTTGCTCCAGCTCGGCCGTGGCGCTGCCCAGCTCCCGAATGCTCAGGGTGCGGCTGCCGTCACTGCGGATCAGGCCCATGGAGGATGGATCGAGACTCTCATCGAGCAAACCGCGCAAGGCCCGAACGCGCTCCGGTTGCGCAGTGACTTCCTGGCCGGCGGCCAGTTCGTCGAGCATGTTGATCAGCGCTTCATGGGCACTTTGCGCCTCGTGGAAAAACCTGTCGCTGACCGCCAGGCTGCTTTCTTCCACCGCGCCATAAAGGTCGAGCAATGCTTCGCAGAGCTCATCCACCGGATGCAGATCGGCCAGGTGTGCGCCTTCGCCGAGGGTGGTCAGTTCGTCCAGCAGCGCGCTGAGTTCCTGCCGCTCGCCGGGATGTTGCTGCCAGCGCTGCAACAGGCTTTCAGCGTCCAGCAGGATGTCCATGCCTTGGGCGAGGAAGTTGTTGATCAGTTGCGGATCGCGCTTGATGCGCTGCTTCGTATTGGGCGTGCTCAACAGGCTTTGCAGACGCTCGGCCAGCAATGCCTTGGTTCGCTCGATCAGCGAGCGAGCGTCGGGGATTTCAGCCAGCGGGTCGCTCTTGAGTTGTCGCAGCCCAAGGCGGAACAGCCCTTCGGCTTCCAGCAGCAATTCGACTTCGTCCAGATCAAGGGCAATTCGGTGCGCCTTGTACTCCCGGGCCAGTTCATCCAGCGACGCCGCCAGCTCGGCAATCGGCAGCACGCCGGCCATCGAGGCGCTGCCCTTCAGGGTGTGCAACGCCCGCTGCAACTCGTCGCTGGCCTGAAGCGGTACGTGTTCGGAGGCTTGGTCGAGGAAACGGTTGAGGCTGCTCAAATGGGTTTCGGCTTCGTTGCGGAAGATCTCCAGCAACAGTGGATCGAGCGCCGCGACATCCTGCACATCGTCATCGGACACTGGTTTATCACCCTTGGCGAGGGCATGGGCGCGGGCGGCCAATTGATCGACATCGTTGCGTTGGCGCTGGGCGTTGGCGGCGAATTCGGCCACCAGATCCGGCATCAGCTTCAGTGCATCACCCACCAGTTGTTGCACCGCAGGCCCTGGTGCAACGCTGTGTTCAAGCACGCGATTGAGCAGGTTTTCCACCGCCCAGGCCAACTCACCCAGCACCAGCGCACGGACCATCCGGCCACTGCCTTTGAGGGTGTGGAAGGCGCGACGTAATTCACTCAAGACCGATGTGCTGTCGGGATTGGCCGACCAGCGCGGCAGATACTCCTCGAGAATTTCCAGCACTTCGTCAGTCTCCTCGAGGAAGACTTCCCGCAGCTCATCATCCACCGGTTCTTCACCGGCGGGCGGCGGCAACAGGCTGCCCGGCGTGGTCAGGGCTGGCGGGTTGACGGACGACACCGGGCTGGCCAACACATCGGCCAGAGACTGAACTGTTTCGGGGTCGTCCAGTTCCTGCATGTCCTGCATCACCAGGGCTTCATTGGGGCTGAGTACATCCTTAAGCATCGGCACTTGCTGTTCGCTGGGGAAGAAGCCGAGTGAGGCCAAGCCTTTTTCCGCGACGTCGAGCAGGTGTTCTCCCGGTGCTTCGGGGTCGTCGCTGAGGCGCTCCAGGTAATACTCGATGCTGGTGATGACGTCGGCCAGGCTGTCCAGTTGCTGCCAGCCGGGCTGGTCCGGATCCACCAGCAGATGCTCGCGGATGAAGCCGTTGCAGGTCTCGACCAGGCTCGCCGCGCGGGCCAGCGGAATCATCGCCAACGCACCGCGCACCTGGGTCAGCAACGCCGGCAAGGGTTGCAAATGCTGGCGGTCCCAGTCGGCGTCGATGTAGTCGACGATCATGTCCTTGGCCTGTTGCAGGCAAATGCGCGCTTCCTTGATCACGATCTGATGGATCTGCGTCAGATCGGTGGTCGGCAGACGGCTGTCTTCCTGGCTTTCCGGCTCCACGGTGCCGACCATGCCGGCCAGGGTCGCTTCGACGTAAAGCAAGGCCCCGGCGACGTCCATGAGGGTCGCGTCGTTGGGTTCACGCTGGCCCTGAGCGAGGCTCAGCACCACCGCCAGTTGGTCGATGATGACCTTGCGCGGCTGGCCGAAACCGAGCACCGCCAAGGTGTCGGCGATTTGCCGCAGGGGCGCCAGCAGGCTTTCGAGGTCCGAGGTGTGCTGGCGGTCGCTGCGCACGAACAGGTCCAGGCGCTCCTTGACCCGCACCAGCTCTTCGCACAGCGCCGACAATACCGAACGCATGGCGTCGCGGTCAGGGCCGGCCAGCCGTGCCCGTTCTTCATCGACCATCGCGCCGTCGGGTAGCGCATCGTCAAGTGAGTAGCGATCTTTCATGGTCAGCATCTGCCCGGTGGGGTGTTCGGCCTTGGCAATATAGAACAACAAACTCTTGAGCAGCTCCGGCGGTGCCGGTTGATTGATTCCGGGCATACCCTGTTCGAGCAAACGCTTGAGCTCTTTGTCGGCGTCCTTGAACAGGCTGCGCAACGCCGGGCTGTTGGCGATCGAGCCATTGCGCATGCCTTCGACCAGTGCCGAAGCGACGTGCCATAACGGGCTCAGCGGCGCGTTGTCGCACAGCACTTCGAGGCGCGCAAACACTCTGGCCAGATAACCGAAGTGGGTTTCGTCATCCTGCCCGCGCAACAAACCGACCAGGGCCATCTGCAACATCTGCCGTAACTTGCGCAGCACATTTGGCAAGTCGGACGGTTCCAGCAGCGCCAGAGCTTCTTGGCTCAGGGGCGGCAGCTCCAGCAGTTGCGGGCTGAACAGGCTGGTTTCCGATAACAGGCTTTCGCCACGGGCGCTGCGCAGGTCGTTGATCAGCGGCAACACCACCAGCGGCAAATCACGACGGGCGCCTTGCACCCGGTCGAGGTAAGTCGGCAATTGCCCCAGGGCTTGCAGCAACAGATGGATCGCCTCGTCGCGATGGCTGACGCGGTTCTGCTGTAAGGCGCAGGTCAACTGCTCGATCTCTTCGGCGAGCAGGGCCGCGCCGTAAAACTCGACCATCTGCAAACTACCGTGAACCTGATGGACACAGGCCAGACACTCACCCAGCGTGTGCGTCGCCTGCGGGTCGTCGATCAGGGTTTCGATCGCCTGATGAGCCTGTTTCAGCGTTTCGGCAATCTCGCCTTTGACCCACTCGAGGGCCACATAGTCGTGCCGATCACCCATAACTACTCCAATCAAATGCATACGCCCTGAGGCGGTTCAAGCTTTGTCCGCAGCCTGCGCTTTAGCGTCCGGCAAGGTGAAACCGGACACCGAACGTCGCAGCTGGCTGGCCATTTTCGCCAGGTTGCCAATGCTCTCGGCGGTGGCGGTGGAGCCGGACGAGGTTTGCGTGGTGATCTGCTGGATCACGTTCATCGTCAGGGAAATCTGGCCGGCCGACGAAGTCTGTTGCTGCGCGGCGTTGGAAATACTCTGGATCAATGCCGCAAGGGTCTTCGACACGCCTTCGATTTCTTCCAGGGCCACCCCGGCATCCTGCGCCAGACGCGCGCCGCGCACCACTTCGGTGGTGGTCTGTTCCATGGAAATCACCGCTTCGTTGGTGTCGGTCTGAATCGCCCGCACCAGTGTTTCGATCTGCCGGGTCGCCGCGGACGAACGCTCGGCCAGACGCTGCACTTCGTCGGCCACCACCGCAAAACCGCGCCCGGCATCACCGGCCATGGACGCCTGAATCGCCGCGTTGAGGGCGAGGATGTTGGTCTGGTCGGCAATGTCATCGATCAAGCTGACAATGTCGCCGATTTCCTGAGAAGACTCGCCCAGCCGTTTGATGCGCTTGGCCGTGTCTTGAATCTGCTCGCGAATATTGTCCATGCCATGAATGGTGTTGTGCACCACTTCGTTGCCCTTATTGGCGATTTCCACCGAGCGCTCGGCTACCGCAGAGGATTCGGCGGCGTTGGCCGAGACCTGATCGATGGACTGAGCCATGTCATTGATGGCCGTGGAGGCTTCGGAAATCTGCTGGGCCTGATGCTCCGAGGCCTGGGCCAGGTGCATGGCAGTGGCCTGGGTTTCCTGTACGGCGGCGGCGACCTGGCCGGCGGTGAGGTTGATGGTCGCCACCAGATCGCGCAGTTGGTCGACGGAATAGTTGATCGAGTCAGCGATGGTCCCGGTGAAGTCTTCAGTCACCGAGGCGGTCACGGTCAGGTCGCCGTCGGCGAGGTCTTCGATTTCGTTCAGCAAACGCATGATCGCGTTCTGGTTGCGCTCGTTCTTCTCGGCGGTTTCACGCAGCTGACGATTGGTTTCGCGCACCATCACCAGGCCGATGAGGATGATCGATGCCAGTGCGAGCAAGCCCAGCACGTAACCGCCGATGGTATCGGTGTTGCGCCCGCCGGCGAGGTTTTCGAAACGGCTGGCCAGGTGCGAGGCTTCATCGAGCAGGGTTTGCGACAGGGTAAAGATGTTAGTGGCCGATTCGCGGACCTTGAGCAGCTCCGGCGAGGTTTCGAGGATTTCGTCCACCGAACCCGATACGAATTCGAACAGTTCGGAAATCTCGGTCAACCGGGCGCGCGCATCACGGTCTTCGACCTGGCTGATTTTCAGTGCCGCATTGCCTTGAAGCATGCCGTTGAGCACCAGGCCGAAACGCGCCGCGTCGCGACCGAAAGCGTCGGCCGCCTGCTGCGAATTTTCATCGCCGGACAGTACGGTGTTCACCGCACCAAGAATCCGCTCAGCCAGCAGCGACTGACGCTGGGCCATCGCCACCTGAGTGGCGGGGGCGCCACGTTGCAGGAGCGTTTCGACGACCTTTTCATACTCGACCTGCAACTGCGGCACGGTTTCGGCCAGGGTCGCGGCGACTTGATGCAAGGACAAAACGGTCTGTTCGCTGGAGAGGATAGCGTCGGTATTTTTCAGCAGACGCTCCCAATCCAGCTGCACGGCGCGCATTTCCGGGCGCACGGTGGACGGTGCCGGCGGCAGGCCGGTGGCAGGATCGCCTTTCTTCAGATAGCCCCAACGCTGGGCGAAGTCGTTGCGTGCATCGCTGAGCAACTTGAACGCCGCGGCCTTGCCGGCGGCGGCTTCGGTGGCGTTCTTGGCGATGCGTTGGGACAGCACACGCAGCTCACCGGCGTGGCCGATGTACTGTTTGTCGTAATTCGCCTGGGTGTTGAGGTACGCGAAGTTGGCGAACAGCAGCATGATGAAGACAATCAGCGCGATGAACAGCACGATGATCTGCGACCGACTGCGCGACCCTTCTGGCTTGCCTGTTTTAGCTTTTATCATCGGTCCTCGCCTGTTAACCAGCATCTGTGAACCTTGCCGAGAACCCTGTGGGAGCGGGCTTGCCCGCGATGAGGGCGTGTCAGCCGCCATCTATTGAACCTGACACACCGCTATCGCGGGCAAGCCCGCTCCCACAGGTTATGCGGCGACGTTCATGAATCCTTGCGACTGCGCCAACGCAAACGGGCTGAACACCTGCCACTTCTGCTCACGCTGAAACCGGCCTTTGACGAACGCCGACATTGGCCCTTGCAAGTCATCGGCCGGCACCGGCTCCAGACTGTCCTGGGCAAAGTGCTGCAAGCCGAAGACCTCATCGACCATCAACCCTGCAAACACGTCTTTGTGCTCCACCACCAATATCCGCCGTTGCTTGCGCAAGGCAGGCAGTTCATGGCCGGGCTCATAACCGTAAAAAAAGCCATGCAAATCCATGATCGGCAGCAGGCGCCCGCGCAGGTTAGCCACGCCCTTGACCCAGGGTTTGACCCCCGGCAATTGTGTAACGCGCGGTTCGTGCAGGACTTCGCTGACTTCGCCCATGGGCGCGACGTACCAATGCTCGCCCAAGCGAAAGCCGATGCCGCTCCAACTGTCTTGTCGGGTCGGCTGGGACGGCAGGTCTGCCGCCAGCAGACGACAGCGCTGGTCAATCTGCAGCAGCAGTTCGAAAGCCGTCAGCGACTCGGTCATGACCGGACGATCAACCGGCCAGCACGTTGTTCAGGGTTTTGATCAGGGTGTCTTCGTCGACCGGTTTGGTCAGGTAGTCCTTGGCGCCTTGGCGCGTGCCCCAGACTTTGTCGGTTTCCTGATCCTTGGTGGTGATGATAATCACCGGAATGTGCCCGGTTTCCGGGTCTTTGGTGAGCTGACGGGTCGCCTGGAAACCATTGAGGCCGGGCATGACGATGTCCATCAGCACCGCGTCGGGTTTTTCCTGACGGGCCAGGGCCACGCCGTCGGCGCCGTTTTCGGCTTTCAACACCTCATGACCGTGCTTTTCGAGCATGCCGGTCAATTTGTACATTTCGGTCGGCGAGTCATCGACGATCAGAATACGTGCCATGGTCTTCCCCATTCTTGTCGACACCGGGCCCCATGGCCGAGCGTCACTGTGCGTGTCCTACTGCGGCGAAACGGCGGCGAAGCCCGGTACATGGGCCTGAATCGCGTTCAGCAGTTCTTCCTTGCTGAAAGGCTTGGTCAAAAACTGGTCGGAACCGACGATCCGACCCTTGGCCTTGTCGAACAACCCGTCCTTGGACGACAGCATAATCACTGGCGTGGACTTGAACGCACTGTTGTTCTTGATTAAAGCGCAGGTCTGATAACCATCCAGACGCGGCATCATGATGTCGACAAAGATGATGCCGGGGTGATTGTCGGCAATCTTGGCCAGGGCATCGAAACCATCGATTGCAGTGATGACTTCACAGCCCACATTTTTCAACAGCGTTTCGGCGGTGCGACGAATCGTTTTCGAATCATCGATCACCATGACCTTCAAGGCGCTGGAATGCTGTTCCATAGGGGCTCTACCGTCGCCTTTGTGAATCAATTTGTCCGTTTGCCGCTTATCGTTGGCTCGAAACCCTTGATACTTAAGGGCCAACACGGCATGGCAGCCTTTTTAGCACAGTCTCCCCATCCAATCTATCGGGCGACCCTGGCGGTGGTTTTTCCTTGACCGGGAACACACTCAGCGCCACTCTGACGCCACTTTTTCACAACACTTTCCACCCCAATTTCGAGGAAAACCCCATGAGCGTTCGCGTCGGGATTGTCATGGATCCTATCGCCAGCATCTCCTATAAAAAGGATAGCTCGCTGGCCATGCTGCTGGCCGCGCAAAAGCGTGGCTGGGAACTGTTCTATATGGAACAGCGCGATTTGTATCAGGCCGAAGGCGAGGCCCGCGGGCGGATGCGTCCGCTGAAGGTGTTCGCCAACCCGGAAAAATGGTTTGAGCTGGGCGCCGAAAGCGATGCGCTGCTGAGCGATCTGGACGTGATCCTGATGCGCAAGGATCCGCCGTTCGACATGGAATTCGTCTATTCCACGTATTTGCTGGAACAAGCGGAAAATGCCGGCGTACTGGTGGTCAACAAGCCGCAAAGCCTGCGTGACTGCAACGAAAAGCTGTTCGCCACGCTGTTCCCGCAGTGCACGCCGCCGACCATCGTCAGCCGTCGCCCGGACGTGTTGCGTGAATTTGCCGACCATCACGGTGACGTGATCCTCAAGCCGCTGGACGGCATGGGCGGCTCGTCGATCTTCCGTCACACCGCTGGCCACCCGAACCTGTCGGTGATCCTCGAAACCCTGACCTTGCATGGCCGTCAGCAGATCATGATCCAGGGTTACCTGCCGGCAATCGTTGATGGCGACAAGCGCATCCTGATGATCGACGGCGAGCCGGTGGATTACTGCCTGGCACGGATTCCCGCGCTCGGCGAAACCCGTGGCAACCTCGCCGCCGGTGGCCATGGCGAAGCCCGACCGTTGACCGAGAAAGATCGCTGGATCGCCGCGCAAGTCGGCCCGACCCTGCGTGAGAAGGGCCTGCTGTTCGTCGGTCTCGACGTAATCGGTGAGCATCTGACCGAAATTAACGTCACCAGCCCGACCTGCATTCGCGAGATCGATAACGCATTCGGCACCGACATTGGTGGCCTTTTGATGGATGCCATCGATCAGAAGCTCAAGACTCGTTGATCGAGAACAGCCAAGAAGCAACCAACATTGCGTTATCATCCCCGGCTTGTAAAAAACGCGATGTTGGTTTTCTTGTTATGACACTCCCGTCCGATCTGCCCCCTGAACTCGCCCACCGTGGCGTGCGTCCGGCTGATCGCCTCGGTTTCACCCTGTTTCTGGCGGCGCTGATTCACCTGGCCTTGCTGTTGGGCGTCGGGTTCTCCATGGTCGAACCCAAGCAAATCAGTAAAACCCTGGAAATTACCCTCGCCACTTTCAAAAGCGAAAAGAAGCCTGATAAAGCTGATTTTCTCGCCCAGGAAAATCAGGAAGGCAGCGGTACCCTGGAGAAAAAGGCGGTTCCCAAGACCACCGAGGTCGCGCCATTCCAGGACAACAAGGTACAGAAAGTCACCCCACCGCCGGCGGCCCAGCCTCAAGTGCAGGAAGCCGCGCCCAAGGCGTCTGTGACCACCGTCGCGCCGAAGCCGAAAAAAGCCGCAACCAAGACTGAAGAACCCAAGCCCCTGACCAAACCCCAAGTGGCGGCACCGACGTTCGACAGCGCGCAGCTGTCCAGCGACATCGCCAGCCTGGAAGCGGAACTGGCCAGCGAACAACAGCTGTACGCCAAGCGCCCGCGCATTCACCGCTTGAGCGCCGCATCGACCATGCGCGACAAGGGTGCCTGGTACAAAGATGAATGGCGCAAGAAGGTCGAGCGCATCGGCAACCTCAACTACCCCGACGAAGCCCGGCGCAAACAGATTTACGGCAATTTGCGACTGATGGTCTCGATCAACCGCGACGGCTCGCTGTATGAAGTGCTGGTGCTGGAATCGTCCGGCCAGCCGCTGCTGGACCAGGCGGCGCAGCGCATCGTAAGGCTCGCGGCGCCGTTTGCACCGTTTACCGGGGATCTGTCAGACATCGACCGCCTGGAAATCATCCGCACCTGGAAGTTTGCACGTGGGGATAGACTTTCAAGCAATTGAACGACACACAACCCTGTGGGAGCGGGCTTGCCCGCGATAGCGGTCTGTCTGAGACATTAATTTTGAATGTACCGCCGTCATCGCGGGCAAGCCCGCTCCCACAGGGAACAGGTTGTTTGCGGGTATTCGGGGCATTTCCTGTGCATCCCCGGCTTGTCAGTTCGCCCCTCCAACGCCACACTAGCGCTCATGAAGAACGTCAGCCCCAGCTACCTCAAGCATCACTTCCTGATCGCCATGCCTCACATGGCCGACCCGAACTTTGCGCACACCTTGACCTACATCGTCGAGCACACGGCCAATGGTGCCATGGGGCTGGTGGTCAACCGCCCGCAGGACCTGAACCTGGCCGATATCCTCGAGCAATTGCGCCCCGATATCGAACCGCCGGTGCTCTGTCAGCATGTGCCGATCTTTATCGGCGGCCCGGTGCAAACCGATCGCGGTTTTGTCCTGCACCCATCGGGTAAATCTTTTCAGGCGACCGTTGATCTGGAAGGCGAGTTGTCCCTGTCGACCTCCCAGGACGTACTGTTCGCCATCGCCGACGGCGTCGGCCCCGCGAAAAGCCTGATCACCCTCGGCTACGCCGGTTGGGAAGCCGGGCAATTGGAAGCCGAACTGGCCGACAACGCCTGGCTGACCTGCCCGTTCGATGCCGACATCCTGTTCAACACCAGCAGCGAATTACGTCTTGAAGCGGCGGCCAAACACTTGGGCGTCAATCTCAGCCTGCTCACCAGCCAGGCGGGGCACGCCTGATGGCCCTGCGGTTGATTTTGGGTTTCGACTACGGCACCAAACAGATCGGCGTTGCGGTCGGCCAGGTGATTACCGGCCAGGCCCGCGAGCTGTGCACCTTGAAGGCGCAAAACGGCATTCCTGACTGGAATCAGGTCGAAGCCCTGATTAAAGAGTGGAAACCCGACGCTGTGGTGGTCGGCCTGCCGCTAAACATGGATGGCACACCGAGCGACATGTGCCTGCGGGCCGAGAAATTCGCCCGACGCCTGAACGGCCGCTACAACCTGCCCTTCTATACGCATGACGAGCGCCTGACCACCTTCGAGGCCAAGGGCGAACGCCTGGTCCGGGGCGGCCAGAAAGGCAGTTACCGCGACAACCCGGTCGATGCCATCGCCGCCGCGCTGCTGTTGCAAGGCTGGCTCGACGAAAACACCGCGCTGTTCGAATCCTGACCGCACCTAATTCTGAAGAGCCGCTGCGGCGTCTCCCTTAGCTACAACCCGAGCCACCACTCAAGCAGCATTCGGCTCGGGACAAAGAAGGAGCAAACCATGAGCCTGCCCAATCCCGCCGAACTGATCAGCCAGATGGCGACCCGTCTTGACACCTATCTGGCCAAACGGGGTATCAGCGAACCGCGCTACATCGGCATTCGGACCGGTGGCGTCTGGGTCGCTCAGGCATTGCTCGATGAACTGGGCAGCGATTCGCCCCTGGGCACCCTGGACGTTTCGTTCTACCGCGACGATTTCAGCCAGAACGGCCTGCACCCACAAGTACGCCCATCGGCGCTGCCGTTCGAGATCGAAGGCCAGCACCTGGTGCTGATCGATGACGTGCTGATGAGCGGTCGGACCATCCGCGCCGCGATGAACGAACTCTTCGACTATGGCCGCCCGGCCAGTGTGACGCTGGTATGCCTGCTGGATCTGGACGCCGGTGAATTGCCGATCCGCCCGAATGTGGTTGGCGCGACCCTGTCGCTGGCGGCCCACGAACGAGTGAAACTGTCCGGCCCGGAACTCAAGCTCGAACTTCAAGACCTCGCCCTTTAATTCGCCCTATTGAGAGTCCCCCTCGCGATGACGCCTCTAGAAACCAAGCGCCCGCTGCAGCTCAATGATCAGGGCCAGCTGCGCCACTTCCTCTCGCTCGACGGTTTGCGCCGCGAGCTGTTGACGGAAATCCTCGACACCGCCGACTCGTTCCTCGAAGTCGGCGCCCGGGCGGTGAAAAAAGTCCCGTTGCTGCGCGGCAAGACCGTGTGCAACGTGTTCTTCGAGAACTCCACCCGCACCCGCACCACCTTCGAACTGGCGGCCCAGCGGCTGTCGGCCGACGTGATCACCCTGAACGTGTCCACGTCGTCGGCAAGCAAGGGCGAAACCCTGCTCGACACCCTGCGCAACCTGGAAGCCATGGCCGCCGACATGTTCGTCGTGCGTCACGGTGATTCCGGCGCGGCGCACTTCATCGCCGAGCATGTCTGCCCACAAGTGGCGATCATCAACGGCGGCGACGGCCGTCACGCCCACCCGACCCAGGGCATGCTCGACATGCTCACGATTCGTCGGCACAAGGGTGGCTTCGAAAACCTTTCGGTGGCCATCGTCGGCGACATTCTGCACTCACGGGTAGCGCGCTCGAACATGCTGGCCCTGAAAACCCTCGGCTGCCCGGACATCCGCGTGATCGCGCCGAAAACCCTGCTGCCGATCGGCATCGAGCAGTACGGCGTGAAGGTCTACACCGACATGACCGAAGGCCTGAAAGACGTCGACGTGGTGATCATGCTGCGCCTGCAGCGTGAACGCATGACCGGCGGCCTGCTGCCGAGCGAAGGCGAGTTCTACCGCCTGTTCGGCCTGACCACCGCGCGCCTGGCCGGGGCCAAACCGGATTGCATCGTCATGCACCCGGGGCCGATCAACCGCGGGGTGGAGATTGAGTCGGCGGTGGCCGACGGTCCGCACTCGGTGATCCTCAACCAGGTGACCTACGGCATCGCGATTCGTATGGCCGTGCTGTCCATGGCCATGAGCGGGCAAACTGCCCAGCGCCAATTCGAGCAGGAGAACGCCCAGTGAAGCTCAGCATTCTCGGCGCACGCGTTATCGATCCGGCCAGCGGCCTGGATCAAGTGACTGATATCCACGTTGAAGCCTGCAAGATCGTCGCCCTCGGCGCCGCTCCAGCGGGTTTCGTCGCAGTAGACACCATCGACGCCAAAGGCCTGGTGGCGGCCCCGGGCCTGGTTGACCTGAACGTCGCCCTGCGCGAGCCGGGCTACAGCCGCAAAGGCTCGATCGCCAGCGAAACCCGCGCAGCTGCTGCCGGTGGCGTGACCAGCCTGTGCTGCCCACCAAAAACCAAACCGGTGCTGGACACTTCGGCTGTGGCCGAACTGATCCTCGACCGCGCTCGCGAAGCCGGCAACACCAAAGTCTTCCCGATCGGCGCCCTGAGCAAAGGCCTGGACGGCGAGCAGCTTGCAGAGCTCGTTGCGCTGCGCGATGCCGGCTGCGTGGCCTTCGGCAATGGCCTGGAGAGTTTCCGCAACACCCGCACCCTGTGCCGGGCGCTGGAATACGCGGCGACGTTCGACCTGACGGTGATTTTCAACTCGCAGGACCATGACCTGGCCGAAGGTGGCTTGGCCCATGAAGGCCCGACAGCGAGTTTCCTCGGTTTGCCGGGCATTCCGGAAACCGCCGAAACCGTGGCCCTGGCCCGGGACCTGCTGCTGGTCGAGCAAAGCGGCGTGCGTGCGCACTTCAGCCAGCTCACCAGCGCCCGCGGTGTAGCGCTGATCGCCCAGGCCCAGGCCCGTGGCCTGAAGGTCACGGCAGACGTGGCGTTGTACCAGTTGATCCTCACCGACGAAGCGCTGATCGACTTCAGCAGCCTCTATCACGTCCAGCCGCCGCTGCGCACCCGTGCGGACCGCGATGGCCTGCGGGCAGCGCTGAAGTCGGGGGTGGTGTCAGCCATTTCCAGCCATCATCAGCCCCATGAACGCGATGCCAAACTGGCGCCGTTCGGTGCCACCGAGCCGGGTATCAGCAGTGTTGAACTGCTGCTGCCGCTGGCGATGACCTTGGTGGAAGACGGTTTGCTGGACTTGCCAACGCTGCTCGCACGACTCAGCGCTGGCCCTGCCGAAGCGTTGCGTCTGCCGGCGGGCAAGCTGGCTGTGGGTGGGCCAGCAGATATCGTACTCTTCGACCCTGCGGCCTCGACCGTTGCCGGTGAGACCTGGCTGTCCAAGGGCGAAAACTGCCCGTTCATTGGCCATAGCTTGCCGGGTGTGGTGCGTTACACCCTGGTGGATGGGCGGATCAGTCACCAGGCGTAAAACGCGGTGCTCCAATCGCGGGCAAGCCCGCTCCCACAGGGTTATCGGTTGGCCGCAAGATTTGCGGACAACACATCCACTGTGGGAGCGGGCTTGCCCGCGATGACTTACTGGAAGGCACCTCTATTCTGTGCGTTGCGAATCGACACTTGGTCATTCAACGTCCAGAAGTCATACAACACCCCCAGAAAGAACACCCCGCCCGTCACCAGATACAGCAGCCCGCTGATCCACTTCCCCTGATACATCCGGTGCACACCGAATACCCCGAGAAACGTCAGCAGAATCCACGCAACGTTGTATTCGATGGGGCCGGCGGTAAAGCGCAGGTCCGCTTCACGGTCCATGGCCGGAATCAGAAACACGTCGATCAGCCAGCCGATACCCAGCAAACCGAAGGTGAAAAACCAGATCGTCCCGGTCACCGGCTTGCCGTAATAGAAGCGGTGAGCCCCGGTAAAACCGAAAATCCACAACAGGTAACCAATTACTTTGCTGTGTGTGTCTTGCTCTGAAACAGGGTGTTGATAGGTGTTCATGGATGACCTCGACTCACACGATAGAGAAATATTCTTGAATTCTTTGTGACTTTTTTACAGGTGGCCGACATACGGCAAATGCTACCTTCATTCCTGTCAAAGCCTTGTAATACCTGACTTTTGTCAGACAACTCACGTCAATTTTGCCGCTTTTTAGTTCCGCGCCCCCCAGTCTGAATCGACCAACGGCCTCGGATGGGCAAAAAAAGCTGTTATAAAGTTGCGCGTTCACACATATGAGCCTTGCCTAATGCGTCCATTTTTCAAGACATGGCTAACCATTTGCCTATTATTGCCCTTGGCCGCCCACGCCACCAATCGTGAGCAACGTCTTCCCAACGTTAATGGTTACACCCCAAAATCCCATGCTTCTGCTCCTTCGAGCAAAAACAAACAGACCGTAAAACGCTCCAGCCAACTGAGCGGCGTAAACAGCAAGCTGGTCCCGCCGATGGCGACCAAGGAAAGCAGCAACGTACTGAGCCGCGCGGTAAACGTGCTCGGTACACCTTATCGTTGGGGTGGCAGCAGCCCAAGTAAAGGGTTCGATTGCAGCGGTCTGGTGAAATACGCGTTCAACGACGCCACGTTCGACCTGCCACGTACCTCTAACGCCATGGCCAGCGGTCATGGCGAGAAGGTCGATCGCAACGATCTGAAGCCTGGCGACCTGATTTTCTTCAAACTCAAGAGCCGCCGGGTCAATCATGTTGCCATCTACCTGGGCAACGACCGCTTCATCCACGCACCACGCCGTGGCAAGTCGGTGAGCATCGACACCTTGAAGAAACCGTACTGGGAAAGCCACTACGTGGTTGCCAAGCGGGTTCTGCCGAAAGAACAGAACGCATTGCAGGTTGTTCAGCGTTGATTTGCCCCCCCACCTTCTGAAGGCGGGCATTTGTGGCGAGGGAGCTTGCTCCCGTTCGAGTGCGTAGCGCTCGCAGTTTTTTGGGGCCGCTTCGCAGCCCAGCGGGAGCAAGCTCCCTCGCCACAGGTTCGCATTCCAACCTCAGAAGTTATCCGGCGACCGCGCCTTCTCCCGCGCATGCTCGCGGCTGATCACGCCCTTGGTCACCAGCTCCTTCAGGCACATATCCAGTGTCTGCATCCCCAGCGACCCTCCGGTCTGAATCGACGAATACATCTGCGCCACCTTGTCTTCGCGGATCAGGTTACGGATCGCCGAAGTGCCAAGCATGATTTCGTGGGCGGCAATTCGCCCGCCACCGACTTTCTTGATCAATGTCTGCGACACCACCGCCAGCAACGACTCGGATAGCATTGAACGCACCATCGATTTCTCGTCGCCCGGAAACACGTCCACCACTCGGTCGATGGTTTTCGCCGCCGATGTGGTGTGCAGCGTGCCGAACACCAAGTGACCGGTCTCGGCGGCAGTCAACGCCAGCCGAATAGTCTCCAGATCACGCATTTCCCCCACCAGAATCACGTCCGGGTCTTCGCGCAGAGCCGAGCGCAGCGCCGTGGCGAAGCTGCGGGTATCGCGATGGACTTCGCGCTGATTGATCAGGCATTTGCGCGATTCGTGGACGAACTCGATGGGGTCTTCGATGGTGAGGATGTGGTGATGGCGATGGTTGTTCAGGTAATCGATCATCGCCGCCAGCGTAGTGGACTTGCCCGAACCGGTCGGGCCGGTCACCAGCACCAGGCCCCGGGGCGCCTCGGTAATCTTGCGAAACACCTCCCCCATGCCCAAGTCGTCCATGCTCAGGACCTTGGACGGAATGGTCCGAAATACCGCGCCAGCACCACGATTCTGGTTGAAGGCATTGACCCGAAAACGCGCCACGCCGGGCACTTCGAAGGAAAAGTCGGTTTCAAGATGCTTCTCGAAGTCCACCCGCTGGAGGTCGTTCATGATGTCGTAGATCAGCTCATGCACCTCCTTGTGGTCCAGGGCCGGCAGGTTGATGCGTCGCACATCGCCGTCGACACGGATCATCGGTGGCAGACCGGCGGACAGGTGCAGGTCAGACGCGCCTTGTTTGGCGCTGAAAGCCAGCAGCTCAGTGATATCCATAGCGCTCCTCAATTCCAGTAGAATGCCGCGAACCTTCAGACCGCTGGCGCCTCTTGATGTCCACGATAGCAGACAACATTGCTCAGGTTAGTTCACGCATCCGTGCTGCCGCGTTCGCCGTCGGGCGCGACGAGCACAACATCCAGCTACTGGCCGTGAGCAAGACCAAGCCCGCCGAAGCCCTGCGGGAAGCGTATGCCGCCGGCCTGCGCGATTTTGGCGAGAACTACCTGCAGGAAGCCTTGAGCAAACAGCTCGAATTGGCCGACCTGCCCTTGATCTGGCACTTCATCGGCCCCATTCAATCGAACAAGACTCGCGCTATCGCCGAGCATTTCGACTGGGTGCATTCCGTGGATCGCTTGAAAATCGCACAACGCCTGTCCGAACAACGCCCTGCCGATTTGCCTCCATTGAACATCTGCATCCAGGTCAACGTCAGTGGTGAAGCCAGCAAGTCCGGCTGCACCCCGGCCGACCTGCCCGCCCTGGCCGATGCCATCAGCGCTCTACCGCATCTGAAATTGCGCGGGCTGATGGCGATTCCGGAGCCGACTGAAGATCGCGCCGCCCAGGATGCAGCCTTTGCTGCCGTGCAGAGCCTGCAAGCCAGCCTGAATCTGCCACTCGACACACTTTCCATGGGCATGAGCCACGACCTCGAGTCGGCCATTGCCCAGGGCGCCACTTGGGTTCGTATCGGTACGGCCCTGTTTGGCGTCCGCGGCTCTCAACAAGTGCATAGCCAGCCTCACCGTGGCTGACTCACCTCTCTATAAGGACCTGACATGAGCAAGACTCGTATTGCCTTTATCGGAGCCGGCAACATGGCCGCCAGCCTGATCGGCGGCCTGCGCGCCAAAGGTCTGGACGCCGCGCAGATCCGCGCCAGCGATCCGGGTGAAGAAACCCGTGCCCGCGTGAGCGCCGAACACGGCATCGAAGTGTTTGCCGACAACGCCGACGCCATTCAGGGCGTGGACGTGATCGTGCTGGCGGTCAAACCGCAGGCGATGAAAGCTGTTTGCGAAGCCATTCGCCCAAGCCTCAAGCCGAATCAATTGGTGGTTTCGATTGCGGCCGGCATCACCTGCGCCAGCATGAACAACTGGCTTGGCGCCCAGCCTATCGTGCGCTGCATGCCTAACACCCCGGCGCTGCTGCGTCAGGGCGTGAGCGGTTTGTTCGCCACCAGCGAAGTGAGCGCCGAACAACGCCAGCAAGCTGAAGAGCTGCTGTCGGCGGTAGGCATTGCCCTGTGGCTGAACGAAGAACAGCAACTGGACGCGGTCACCGCCGTTTCCGGCTCGGGCCCGGCGTATTTCTTCCTGCTGATCGAAGCCATGACCGCTGCGGGCGTGAAGCTCGGTCTGCCAGCGGACATCGCCGCCCAACTGACCGTGCAAACCGCTTTGGGTGCTGCACACATGGCGGTCGCCAGCGATGTCGACGCGGCTGAACTGCGTCGTCGCGTGACATCGCCTGCGGGCACCACCGAAGCGGCGATCAAGTCATTCCAGGCTGGCGGCTTCGAAGCCCTGGTAGAAAAAGCACTCGGCGCCGCTGCGCACCGCTCGGCCGAGATGGCTGAGCAACTCGGCCGCTAATCAGCTCTTACAAAGGAATCAATGATGCTCGGACTCAATGACGCTGCCATCTTCGTAATTAAAACCTTGGGCAGCCTGTACCTGCTGATCGTACTGCTGCGCTTTATCCTGCAATTGGTTCGGGCGAATTTTTACAACCCGCTCTGCCAGTTCATCGTGAAAGCCACTCAACCGTTGCTCAAGCCTCTGCGCCGGGTAATCCCGAGCATGTTCGGGCTGGACATGTCGTCACTGGTACTGGCGCTGATCGTGCAGATGGTGCTGATAGCGGTCATCCTGCTGCTCAAAGGCTTTATGGTTGACTGGCTGTTCTTGGTGCCTTGGGCACTGATCGCAATCTTCTCGCTATTCTTGAGTATTCTGTTCTACGCAATGATCATCAGTGTGATTCTGTCCTGGGTCGCCCCGGGGAGTCACAATCCGGGCGCAGAGCTGGTCGCGCAGATTACTGAACCAGTACTTGCGCCGTTCCGTCGGATCATTCCGAACCTGGGCGGTCTCGATATTTCGCCGATCTTCGCGTTTATCGCAATCCAGTTGGTGCAAAGCTGGCTGATCCCGCGCCTTGCGTACTATGCCCTCATGCCACAGGGGCTGCTCGGCCTGATCTGATGAGCTACTTTCGCTGGGACGGTGATGACCTGATTCTGGAATGTCACCTGCAACCTGCGGCCCGCAGCGATGATTTCTGCGGGCTGCATGGTGATCGATTGAAGATTCGCCTGACGGCGCCACCGGTTGAAGGCAAGGCCAATGCGTATCTGATGGCGTTTCTGGCCAAGGCGTTCGGGGTTTCCAAGAGTCAGGTGAGCTTGATCAGCGGAGAGCTGAACCGGCAAAAGCGGGTGCGGATCTGTTCGCCGAAGAAGCTGCCCGATTTGCCAGATCTGGTGCGCCCGGCCTGACCTCAATGTGGCGAGGGAGCTTGCTCCCGCTGGGCTGCGCCCTGTAGGAGCTGCCGAAGGCTGCGATCTTTTGATCTTTCGCTTTGAACTCGATTGGTAGGGGAAAGATCGCAGCCTCGTTGCACTCGACAGCTCCTACGGGGCCGCTTCGCGCCCCAACGGGAGCAAGCTCCCTCGCCACAGGTACATCGGGAAAAAATCAGGCCCGGCCTTTGCTTGCCGCTAGCCACAGCGGTCTTTAGACTTACGCCTCATTTCAATGAGAGCAGGGTCGATGCCAGCTGCCTTCCCCCCCGATTCTGTTGGTCTGGTGACGCCGCAAGTGGCGCACTTCAGTGAATCCCTGGCCTTGGCCTGCGGACGTTCGCTGCCCGCTTATGACCTGATCTACGAAACCTACGGCACGCTGAACGCTACGGCGAGCAATGCCGTGCTGATCTGCCACGCCTTGTCCGGTCACCATCACGCTGCCGGCTTCCACAGCCCCGACGACCGCAAACCCGGTTGGTGGGACAGCTGCATCGGCCCCGGCAAGCCGATCGACACCAACAAGTTCTTCGTGGTCAGCCTGAATAATCTCGGCGGGTGCAACGGCTCCACCGGCCCCAGCAGCATCAATCCGGAAACCGGCAAGCCATTCGGTGCCGACTTCCCGGTACTGACCGTGGAAGACTGGGTCCACAGCCAGGCACGTCTCGCCGACTTGCTCGGCATCCGCCAATGGGCGGCCGTAATCGGCGGCAGCCTCGGCGGCATGCAGGCCTTGCAGTGGACCATCACTTACCCGGACCGCGTGCGGCACTGCCTCGCAATCGCCTCGGCACCGAAACTGTCGGCGCAGAACATCGCGTTCAACGAAGTCGCACGCCAGGCGATCCTCACCGACCCGGAGTTCCACGGCGGCTCGTTCCAGGAAGCGGGTGTGATCCCCAAGCGCGGGCTGATGCTGGCGCGGATGGTCGGGCACATCACGTACCTGTCCGACGACTCCATGGGCGAGAAATTCGGTCGCGGCCTGAAGAGCGAAAAGCTCAACTACGACTTCCACAGCGTCGAGTTCCAGGTCGAAAGCTACCTGCGGTATCAGGGCGAGGAGTTTTCCGGACGTTTCGACGCCAATACCTACCTGCTGATGACCAAGGCGCTGGACTACTTCGATCCGGCGGCGAACTTCGACAATGACCTGGCGAAAACCTTCGCCAATGCCCAGGCCAGGTTCTGCGTGATGTCCTTCACCACCGACTGGCGCTTCTCCCCTGCCCGCTCGCGGGAACTGGTGGACGCGCTGATGGCGGCCAGGAAAGACGTCTGCTACCTGGAGATCGACGCTCCGCAAGGCCACGATGCCTTCCTGATTCCGATCCCGCGTTATTTGCAGGCCTTCAGCAATTACATGAACCGTATAGCGCTTTGAGGAAGACATGAGAGCCGATCTGGAAATCATCCAGGAATGGATCCCCGCCGGCAGCCGCGTGCTCGACCTCGGTTGCGGTGACGGCGAGTTGCTGACCTGGTTGCGTGACCACAAACAGGTCACCGGCTATGGCCTGGAGAACGACCCGGACAACATTGCCGAGTGCGTGGCCAAGGGCATCAACGTCATCGAGCAAGACCTGGACAAGGGCCTGGGCAACTTCGCCAGCAACAGCTTCGACATCGTGGTCATGACCCAGGCCCTGCAAGCTGTGCACTACCCGGACAAGATCCTCGACGAAATGCTGCGGGTCGGTCGCCAGTGCATCATCACCTTCCCCAACTTCGGTCACTGGCGCTGCCGCTGGTACCTGGCGAGCAAGGGCCGGATGCCGGTTTCGGAGTTTCTGCCATATACCTGGTACAACACGCCGAACATCCACTTCTGCACTTTCGAAGACTTTGAAGCGCTGTGTCGCGAACGTGAAGCCAAGGTCATTGATCGGCTTGCCGTGGATCAACAGCATCGGCATGGGTGGGCCAGTAAGCTATGGCCTAATCTGTTAGGTGAGATCGGCATCTATCGCGTCAGCAGCCCCGGTCTGCCGGACCACAAGGTCGCGGTCTGAATCACGACACTTCGAGGAGAACGATCATGGGTCGTCTAGCGCTGTTTTTACTTACTGCCTGCCTGAGCATTACCACCATGGCCGCCGATGTCATCAAGGGCGAGCGCAAGGAAACCTTTGGCGATGTGACGGTGCACTACAACACCTTCAACTCCACCTTCCTGACGCCGGAGATCGCCAAAGCGGCCGAGCTGACCCGCAGCAAGAATCAGGGCGTGATCAACGTCTCGATACTGAAGGAAGGTAAACCACAGACGGCTCAGGTCAGCGGCACGGTCAAAGACCTGACCAGCCAAAGCATCCCGCTGAAGTTCAAACAGATCACTGAAACAGGCGCGGTATACTACATCGCCCAGTTTCCGGTGGATCAGCAGGAAATCCGCACCTTCGACATCAAGGTGCAGACCGGCGACAAAACCAACACCATCAGTTTTCAACAAGAGCTTTTCCCTGGCCAATGATGAATTTCACGCAACTCGTACTGGCCAGCCATAACGCCGGCAAACTCAAGGAACTCCAGGCCATGCTCGGCGAATCGGTGCACTTGCGCTCGATCGGCGAGTTCAGCAGCGTCGAGCCTGAAGAAACCGGCCTGTCGTTCGTCGAGAACGCCATTCTCAAGGCCCGCAATGCCTCGCGCATTTCCGGTCTGCCGGCCTTGGCCGACGATTCGGGACTGGCGGTGGACTTCCTCGGCGGTGCGCCGGGTATCTATTCGGCCCGTTACGCCGACGGTAAAGGCGATGCGGCGAACAACGCCAAACTGCTCGACGTCTTGAAAGACGTGCCCGAAGCCGAGCGCGGTGCGCAGTTCGTCTGTGTGCTGGCATTGGTGCGTCATGCCGACGATCCGTTGCCGATCCTCTGCGAAGGCCTGTGGCATGGGTGCATCCTGACCCAGGCCAGCGGCGAGCACGGTTTTGGCTACGATCCGCTGTTCTGGGTCCCGGAGCGCGAATGCTCCAGCGCCGAGCTGAGCCCGAGTGACAAGAACCTCATCAGCCACCGCGCCCGTGCAATGGATCTGCTGCGCCAGCGTCTGGGCCTGAAATGACCCATGACTCGTCCGCGTCGCCGCTGATCTTCGGCGGCGCCGCACAATCGCCTCGAGCGGCCCTGCCCGTGTTGCCGCCACTGGCGTTGTACATCCACATCCCGTGGTGTGTACGCAAATGCCCTTATTGCGACTTCAACTCCCACACTGCCAGCCCCGTGCTGCCGGAAGAAGAATATGTCGACGCCTTGCTGGCCGATCTCGATCAAGACCTGCATGCGGTTTATGGCCGCGAGCTGAGTTCGATCTTCTTCGGTGGTGGTACGCCGAGCCTGTTCAGCGCCGAGGCTTTGGGCCGTTTGCTCAAGGGTGTCGAGCAACGTATTCCGTTTGCCAGCGACATTGAAATCACCCTGGAAGCCAACCCCGGAACGTTCGAGCAGGAGAAGTTCGTCGCTTACCGAGCGCTGGGCATCAATCGCCTGTCGATCGGCATCCAGAGCTTTCAGGAAGAGAAACTCAAGGCCCTGGGGCGGATTCACAACGGCGATGAAGCCGTGCGTGCCGCCGGCATGGCCCGTCAGGCCGGCTTCGATAACTTCAACCTGGACCTGATGCATGGTTTGCCCGATCAGTCCCTGGACGATGCCCTGAACGACCTGCGCCAGGCCATAGCCCTGAAGCCGACCCACCTGTCTTGGTATCAGCTGACGCTGGAACCGAACACGGTGTTCTGGAACCAGCCGCCGACGCTGCCGGAAGATGACACCCTGTGGGATATTCAGGAGGCCGGTCAGGCACTGTTGGCCGAACACGGTTACGCGCAATACGAAGTCTCGGCCTATGCCCTGCCCGGTCGTCCGGCACGGCATAACCTCAATTACTGGAGTTTCGGCGACTTCATCGGCATCGGCGCCGGCGCCCACGGCAAGCTCAGCCATCCGGACGGGCGCATCGTGCGCACCTGGAAGACCCGCCTGCCGAAGGATTACCTCAACCCGGCCAAGAGCTTTCAGGCCGGCGAGAAAGCCCTGACCAACGCAGAGCTGCCGTTCGAGTTCCTGATGAACGCCTTGCGCCTGACCGAGGGCGTCGAATCGCGGTTGTATCCAGAGCGCACCGGGCTGCCTCTGGAAAGCCTCGCCGAAGGCCGTCGCGAGGCCGAACAAAGTGGCTTGTTGCAGGTCGAACCGTCACGTCTGGCGGCCACGCTGCGCGGACAACTCTTTCTCAATGACTTGCTGCAGAATTTTCTGACATAAGGAAACCGAATGGATCTGGTACTCGACCTGCTCGCCACCGTGTCCCGCTGGAGCCGTAGCAACCTGTCGGAAATCTCTCTGGCGCTGGTGGGCTGCCTGCTGGTGCTGTTTGGCGCCGACATCAAAGGCTGGGTCGACCAACGCCTGGGCAGCATCGCCGGCGCCTTGCGCGTCCCGCTGATGGCCCTGCTGTGCATGGTCGGCAGTGGCGTGGCACTGATCTATGCAACGCCATGGATCATCAAAGGCCTGAGCCAGTTCAACAACTACAGCCTGGCGCCGGTGCTGCTGGTGGTGCTGGTGTTGATTGGCGTCGTAGCAGACCGCCGCTGACCCTCGATCGCACCACAACAAACTGTGGGAGCGGGCTTGCCCGCGATGAGGCCATAACATTCAACATCTTTGTTGACTGTCAAACCGCCATCGCGGGCAAGCCCGCTCCCACAGGTTTTACGCCAGTTTTTCGAACTTCAGATCCCACACGCCATGCCCAAGACGTTCACCGCGGCGTTCGAACTTGGTGATCGGGCGTTCGGTCGGGCGCGGGACGCATTTGCCGTCTTCGGCGAGGTTGCGATAGCCCGGCGCGACGTTCATCACTTCCAGCATGTACTCGGCGTACGGTTCCCAGTCGGTGGCCATGTGCAACACACCGCCGACCTTCAACTTGCTACGCACCAGCTCGGCGAATGACGCCTGCACGATACGGCGCTTGTGGTGACGGCTCTTGTGCCACGGGTCCGGGAAAAACAGCATCAGGCGATCGAGGCTGTTGTCGGCGATGCAACGGTTGAGCACTTCGATCGCATCGCAATCGTAGACGCGCAGGTTGGTCAGGCCCTGAGTCAGCACGCCATTGAGCAGCGCACCGACACCCGGACGGTGAACCTCAACGCCAATGAAATCCTGCTCCGGCGAGGCCGCGGCCATTTCCAGCAGCGAGTGGCCCATGCCGAAACCGATTTCCAGCGAGCGCGGTGCCGAGCGACCGAATACCTGGTCAAAGTCCACCGGCGCATCGGCCAGCGGCAGTACGAACAGTGGCGTGCCCTGGTCCAGACCACGTTGCTGGCCTTCGGTCATGCGCCCGGCACGCATCACGAAACTCTTGATGCGGCGGTGTTGGCGCTCTTCGCCTTCTTCCGTCTGGATAGGCGTGTCGTTTGATTCAGTCATCAATGGCTCTTACTTGATCAGACCATCCAGCGGCGAGGAGGCGCTGGCATAGAGTTTTTTCGGCATGCGGCCGGCGAGGTAGGCCAAGCGACCTGCAACGATGGCGTGTTTCATGGCTTCAGCCATCATGATCGGCTGCTGGGCATGGGCGATGGCCGAGTTCATCAGCACCGCTTCGCAACCCAGTTCCATGGCGATGGTAGCGTCGGAGGCGGTACCGACACCGGCATCCACCAACACCGGGATCTTGGCTTCTTCGAGGATGATCTGCAGGTTGTACGGGTTGCAGATCCCCAAGCCTGTACCAATCAGACCGGCCAGCGGCATGACCGCGATGCAGCCGATTTCCGCCAGTTGACGGGCAATGATCGGGTCATCGCTGGTGTACACCATCACGTCGAAGCCTTCCTTGACCAGCACTTCGGCGGCCTTGAGGGTTTCGATCACGTTGGGGAACAGGGTTTTCTGATCCGCCAGCACTTCCAGCTTCACCAGGTTGTGGCCGCCGAGCAGCTCACGGGCCAGGCGGCAGGTGCGCACAGCCTCGGTAGCGTCGAAGCAGCCGGCGGTGTTAGGCAGGAAGGTGTAGCGATCCGGCGACAGGACTTCGAGCAGGTTCGGTTCGCCCGGGTTCTGGCCGAGGTTGGTGCGGCGCACGGCGAAGGTGACGATCTCGGCACCCGAGGCTTCGATGGCCAGGCGGGTTTCTTCCATGTCGCGGTACTTGCCGGTGCCTACCAGCAAACGCGACTGGTAAGTACGACCGGCCAGGACGAAGGGCTTGTCGCTACGAACGATGCTCATGGGAAATCCTCTGTAGGGGTGAGGTTCTTGCAGAATTCTGTGCCCATTAGGGCCGGACGACTAGCCGCCGCCTATGGCGTGTACCACTTCGACGGAATCGCCGTCGTTCAGCGTGGTGTCGGCATGCTGGCTGCGCGGGACGATATCCAGATTGAGCTCGACCGCCACCCGGCGCCCGGTCAGTTCCAGACGGGTCAGCAGGGCCGCAACGGTTTCACCGTCGGGCAGTTCAAGGGATTCGCCGTTCAATTGAATGCGCATACCGAATGCCGCCATCATTTTTAGGGGCTGGCATTCTAGCCCGATCAGTCAGGCCGACCCAAGCCATTCGTCACGAAATGGACCGCGTGGTCAGCTCAACCGCCAGGCGGCAAGCCCCAGGCAAACCCAGCCGACCAGGAACGCCAAGCCACCGAAGGGCGTAACGATCCCGAGCTTGCTGATGCCCGTTATCGTCAGCAGGTATAGGCTGCCGGAAAACAACAGAATGCCAATAGCAAATGATGCGCCGGCCCAAGTAATCAGTCGACCGGGCATTTGCGTGGCGAGCAGCGCCACGCCCAGCAGCGCCAAGGTATGCACCAGCTGATAGGTGACGCCCGTATGGAAAATCGCCAGGTACTCGGCGCTCAGACGGTTTTTCAGGCCATGAGCGGCGAATGCGCCCAAGGCAACACCGGTGAAGCCGAAAAAAGCAGCCAGCATCAGGAAGCCACGCAACATGAAGAACTCCAGTCAGACTCGATCAACAGGGTCTGTATAATGGCCGGCTCAACGGGTTCGGCCAAGCCATCTCTATGCTGCGTTTAATTTTCCGTCGTTTCACGAAGGCCCTGCTCTGGTTCGCGGGCGGCAGCATATTGCTGGTGTTGCTGTTTCGGGTGGTGCCGCCACCGGGAACGGCGCTGATGGTCGAGCGCAAGGTCGAATCCTGGTTCGACGGCGAACCCATCGACGTGCAACGCACCTGGAAACCCTGGGATGAAATCTCTGACGACCTGAAAGTCGCGGTGATTGCCGGTGAAGATCAGAAGTTTCCCGAGCATTGGGGCTTCGATATCGGCGCGATTCAGGCAGCGTTTGCGCATAACGAGCGCGGCGGCTCGATTCGCGGCGCCAGCACCCTGAGCCAGCAAGTGTCGAAGAACCTGTTTCTGTGGTCTGGCCGCAGTTGGCTGCGCAAAGGCCTGGAGGTCTGGTTTACCGGGCTGATCGAGGTGTTCTGGCCCAAGCAGCGGATTCTTGAGGTGTACCTCAACAGCGTTGAGTGGGATGAAGGGGTGTTTGGCGCTGAAGCGGCGGCTCGGCATCACTTCGGTGTGGGCGCTCGCTCGATATCCCGACAGCAGGCGAGTCTGCTGGCTGCGGTACTGCCGAACCCGCGGGTGTGGAGTGCTAGCCATCCAACCTCTTACGTTGCAAGACGGGCCGGGTGGATTCGCCAGCAGATGAGTCAGTTGGGTGGGGACAGCTATCTGCTCGGCCTCAACGATTCGCGCCGAGCACCTTGGTCTCAATAATTGAACACTACTTTCTGAACACTGAAGATCCCTGTGGGAGCGGGCTTGCCCGCGAAGGCGTTGTGTCAGTCAACACAACAGTCACAGACACACCGCTATCGCGGGCAAGCCCGCTCCCACAGGGACCTAGGTGAGGCTGGAAAATGGGCACCAACAAAAACGCCCCGATCAATGATCGGGGCGTTTTTTATTGCCGGTGCGCAGATTATGCGGCGATCGACAACTTGAGCTTGTTCATCGCGCTCTTCTCGAGCTGACGAATACGCTCGGCCGACACGTTGTACTTCTGCGCCAGGTCGTGCAGCGTGGCTTTTTCTTCTGCCAGCCAGCGCTGGTAGAGGATGTCGCGGCTACGGTCGTCCAGCACTTCAAGCGCTTCGTGCAGGTTGTGGTTCGAGTTGTCGCTCCAGTCAGCATCTTCCAGTTGACGGGCCGGATCGTACCGGTGGTCTTCCAGATAGTTGGCCGGCGACTGGAATGCACTGTCGTCGTCCGCTTCCGCAGCCGGGTCGAAAGCCATGTCATGGCCGGTCAGGCGACTTTCCATCTCGCGCACTTCCCGCGGCTCTACGCCGAGGCTTTCCGCCACGCGATGGACTTCCTCGTTGTTCAGCCAGGCCAGACGTTTCTTCTGGCTGCGCAGGTTGAAGAACAGCTTGCGCTGAGCCTTGGTGGTCGCGACTTTCACGATCCGCCAGTTGCGCAGGATGAACTCGTGGATTTCTGCCTTGATCCAGTGCACCGCAAAGGACACCAGGCGTACACCCATTTCCGGGTTGAAACGCTTGACCGCTTTCATCAGGCCGACGTTGCCTTCCTGGATCAGGTCAGCCTGGGCCAGGCCGTAGCCGGAATAGCTACGGGCAATGTGTACGACAAAACGCAGGTGGGCGAGCACCATCTGCCGAGCCGCCCCCAAATCCTGCTCATAATAGAGACTCTCGGCCAGTTCACGCTCCTGCTCCGGTGTCAGCAATGGAATGCTGTTCACCGTGTGCACATAGGCCTCCAGGTTCGCACCCGGGACCAGAGCATATGCAGGCTGCAAAGAATTGGTCATACGAAAAAACCTCCGACTTACATAACTCGTGCAGTTCAGCACTGCGAAAATTGACCGGAAACCAAAAGACAAGTTCCCATAAACGCTGAAAGGTCAATACGAGCAAAATGATATTACTTTGGCGCAAGCTCCCGCAGGTGGCGTGCGACTGCAATCCATGCACCGATATACCCCAACAGCACCGCGCCAAGCAAGAGCGATAGACCGTCGGCAACTGGCACTCCGGCCAGCGCAAAATCACTGCCGTACAAACCGGCCAGTCCAACCACTGCGTCGTTCAGCCAATTCAGGCCGAACGCCAATACACCCCAGGCAAAAATCCCCGCACCAAAGCCATAAAGCGCGCCCATATACAGAAAGGGCCTGCGCACATAGCTGTCAGTGCCGCCGACGAGTTTAATCACTTCTATCTCTGTGCGGCGGTTTTCAATATGAAGACGAATGGTATTGCCTATCACCAAAAGTAATGCAGAAACCAAAAGCACGGTCAGACCGAAGACAAATCGGTCTCCCAGCTTGAGGATGGCTGCCAGACGCTCGACCCAGACTAGATCAAGTTGCGCCTGTTGTACCTTCGGCAATTCGGAAAGTTTTTGTCTCAATGCTTCAAGCGCGGGCTTGTCGACCTCGTTCGGGGTCACCAGGACCACGCCCGGCAGCGGGTTTTCCGGGAGTTCCTTGAGCGCCTCGCCCAGTCCGGACTGCTGCTGGAACTCTTCCAGCGCCTGATCACGACCCACGTACTCGGCCTCGGCCACACCCGGCATACCCTTGATCTGCTCACGCAACGACTCGCCCTGCTCAGGGCTGGCATCGAGTTGCAGGTACAGGGAAATCTGCGCCGCACGCTGCCAGGAACCGCCAAGACGCTCGACGTTACTTAGCAAAAGTGACAGGCCCATCGGCAAGCTGAGGGCAACTGCCATCACCATGCAGGTGAAAAAGCTGCCTATCGGGTGTTTACCCAAGCGGCGCAAGCTGTCCAGCAGACTGGCACGATGGCTTTCGACCCAGGCGCGGAACAGCGTAGAGAAATCCGGGCCATCGTCATCGTCGCGCTTTTTCTTCTGCGGCTGCGGATCGGCGGGTTTCGGGGCTACGCGCTCGGAAACCTTGGGGCTACGTGTTGCACTCATACGCCAGCCTCCCCGTCGCCGATCAATCGGCCACGCTGCAGGGTGAGCATGCGATGACGCATGCGGGCAATCAGTGCCAGGTCGTGACTGGCGATCAGCACGCTGGTGCCCAGACGGTTGATGTCTTCGAACACGCCCATGATTTCTGCCGCCAGACGCGGGTCGAGGTTACCGGTCGGTTCGTCCGCCAGCAGCAAGGCCGGACGGTGAACGATGGCGCGGGCGATGCCGACGCGTTGTTGCTGGCCGGTGGACAAGTCGCCGGGGTAGAGATCGGTTTTGTCCGAGAGCGCCACGCGCTCCAGGGCCGAGTCCACGCGCTTGGCGACTTCGGCCTTGGACAGGCCAAGGATCTGCAGCGGCAATGCGACGTTGTTGAACACCGTGCGATCGAACAGCAGTTGGTGATTCTGGAACACCACGCCGATTTGACGGCGCAGGAATGGAATCTGCGCATTGCTGATGGTGCTCAGGTCTTGCCCTGCCAACAGCAATTTGCCGGTGGTCGGACGCTCCATGGCCAGCAAAAGCCGCAACAAGGTGCTTTTACCGGCGCCGGAATGGCCGGTAACAAACAAGAACTCGCCCCGACGGACCCGAAAGCTCAGCTCATGCAAGCCGACGTGACCATTCGGGTAGCGTTTACCGACCTGTTCGAAACGAATCATGAACGCTCCCGCTCGGCAAACAATGCCTGGACAAAGGGTTCTGCTTCAAAAGTACGCAAATCGTCGATGCCTTCGCCGACGCCGATATAGCGAATCGGCAAGCCAAACTGCTTGGCCAGGGCGAAAATCACCCCGCCCTTGGCGGTGCCGTCGAGTTTGGTCAGCGCCAGGCCGGTCAGTTCGACGGTCTGGTTGAATTGCTTGGCCTGGTTGATGGCGTTCTGGCCAGTACCGGCGTCGAGCACCAACAGCACCTCGTGCGGCGCATCGGCGTCGAGCTTGCCGATCACCCGGCGAACTTTTTTCAGTTCTTCCATCAGGTTGTCTTTGGTGTGCAAACGACCGGCGGTGTCGGCGATCAGCACGTCAATGCCACGAGCCTTGGCGGCCTGCACGGCATCGAAGATGACCGAAGCCGAGTCGGCGCCGGTGTGCTGGGCGATCACCGGAATCTTGTTGCGCTCACCCCAGACCTGCAATTGCTCGACCGCGGCGGCGCGGAAGGTGTCACCGGCGGCGAGCATGACTTTCTTGCCTTCCAGTTGCAGCTTCTTCGCCAGTTTGCCGATGGTGGTGGTCTTGCCGGCGCCGTTGACGCCCACCACCAGAATCACGAATGGCTTGTTCTGTGAGGTGATTTTCAGCGGCTGTTCGACAGGCTTGAGCATCGCTGCCAGCTCGGCTTGCAGGGATTTGTACAGCGCATCGGCATCGGCCAGTTCTTTGCGGGCGACTTTCTGGGTCAGGCGCTGAATGATCACCGACGTCGCTTCGACGCCGACATCGGCGGTCAGCAGACGGGTTTCGATGTCTTCAAGCAACTCGTCGTCGATGATTTTCTTGCCGAGGAACAGGCTGGCCATGCCTTCGCCAATGCTGGCGCTGGTCTTGGACAAGCCTTGCTTGAGGCGGGCGAAGAAACCGGCTTTGGACTCTTCGGTACGCACAGGCTCGACCGGAGTTTCAACGGGAGCAACGGGCGTGGCGACGACAGGGGCGATGACCGGTGCAGGTGCAGGCTCTGGCGCTTGAACAACCGGAGCAACCGGAGCAGGAGCAACAAATACCGGCACTTCAGGCTCTGGAGCAACCGGCGCAGGCTCAGCCACGAACACAGGTTCAACGACCGGCTCAACCACTGGCGCCTGAACCGGCTCGGGAGCAAACGCAGTCGGGGCCGGAATCGGCGGCGTGATGTGAGCTGCTTGCTCATCTTCGACCAATGCCACCGGTTCTTCCGCCACCGGCAACCTCAGCCACGGCTCGGCGGCAGGCGTCAGCGGCAACGGGGCCACGACTACGGTTTCAGGCTCAGGCTCAGGCTCGGCCGCGGATTGCAGCACCGGCTCGGCGATCGGCAGGGCAATTGGCGCGGGCACTTCTTCCATGACCGGCGCCGGTGTTGGCTCAGGAAGTGGTTGTGGCTGTTCGACAACGGGTTCCTGCGGCTTTTTGCGCAGCCATCCGAACAGGCTTTTCTTCTCGCCAGCCGCAGCTGGGGTCTTCTTGTCGTCGTTGGAACCAAACATGGAGGACGGCTATCTCACAGTAGCGACGCGCCAAAGGGCGCCTCGGCAATAAATAATTCGATGCAGAACAGACTGCGATTCATCCAGCTTGTTCACGCGCAACATTTTGTCGAGGTACCAACGGCACCTCAAAGGTTGATTAATACGAAGGACTGGAACAGCATCGTCGGCGAAAACGCAGAGTTTAGCTGACAAACTCAAAGCCCAAGCCGCAAACCCAAACAACCTATTGACCGATCAAAGGCCTGATAGGCGTGGCCGCCAGTAAAACGGATCAGTATCCTAGCACCTCCTCGCCCGCCTAGGCTAAGACCAAGCGGGCAGCCCAACAGGTTTAAAAACGAATGAATGCTCTAGCCCGCCGCGCTGCAGGCCTGCTGTTCAGCACAGTTTGTCTGCCCCTCTCGGCCCTGGCTGCCGATCCACAACCCACCCACGAATTCACCCTCGACAACGGCCTGAAGGTCGTCGTGCGCGAAGACCATCGTGCGCCGGTCGTCGTTTCCCAGATCTGGTACAAGGTCGGCTCAAGCTATGAGACCCCGGGCCAGACCGGGCTGTCCCATGCGCTGGAACACATGATGTTCAAGGGCAGCGAGAAAGTCGGTCCCGGCGAAGCGTCGCTGATCCTGCGCGACCTCGGCGCCGAAGAGAACGCCTTCACCAGCGACGACTTCACCGCGTATTACCAGGTGCTGGCCCGTGACCGTCTGGGCGTGGCCTTCGAGCTGGAAGCCGACCGCATGGCCAACCTGCGCCTGCCGGCCGACGAGTTCACCCGCGAGATCGAGGTAATCAAGGAAGAGCGTCGCCTGCGCACCGACGACAAGCCGATGTCCAAAGCCTACGAGCGCTTCATGGCCATGGCCTACCCTGCTAGCGGTTATCACACGCCGACCATCGGCTGGATGGCGGACCTCGACCGAATGAAGGTCGAAGAACTGCGCCACTGGTATCAATCCTGGTATGTGCCGAACAACGCCACCCTGGTGGTGGTCGGTGATGTGACCCCGGACGAAGTCAAAACCCTGGCCCAGCGTTACTTCGGCCCGATCGCCAAGCGCGACGTGCCACCCGCGAAAATCCCGCTGGAACTGGCCGAGCCCGGCGAACGGAAGATCACCCTGCATGTGCAGACCCAATTGCCGAGCCTGATGCTGGCCTTCAACGTGCCGAGCGTCGCTACCGCTGAAGACAAGCGCTCGGTAAACGCTCTGCGCCTGATCTCCGCACTGCTCGACGGCGGCTACAGCGGCCGGATCCCGACGCAACTGGAACGCGGCGAAGAGCTGGTGTCCGGCGGCTCGTCGAGCTACGACGCCTACACCCGTGGCGATAGCCTGTTCACTTTGTCGGCCACGCCGAACACCCAGAAGAAGAAAACCATGGCCCAGGCGGAAGCCGGCCTGTGGAAACTGCTCGAACAGCTGAAAACCACCGCGCCATCCACCGAAGAGCTGGAGCGGGTGCGAGCGCAGGTCATTGCCGGCCTGGTCTACGAGCGTGACTCGATCACCAGCCAGGCTACCGCCATCGGCCAACTGGAAACCGTCGGGCTGTCCTGGAAACTGATGGACACCGAACTCGCCGACCTGGAAAGCGTGACCCCGCAAGACATCCAGAAGGCCGCCAAGCTGTATTTCACCCGCGCACGTCTCAGCGTCGCCCATGTACTGCCAGAGGAGACGACTCATGAGTGAGCGTAAAAAACCGCGCCTGGCCCTGATCGGCCTAGTCGTCATTGCATTGCTCGGGTCTGCCGCCTTCTATTTCTCCAAGTCTGACGAAACCAACGCCAGCGAAGCCCTCGACAAAGCCAAGGCGAGCCAGAAACTGCAATCGCTGGCAGAACTCGACGGCAAGGCCCCAAGCCATCGCTCACTGAACGTGCAGACCTGGAACACCGCCGAAGGCGCCAAGGTGATGTTCGTCGAAGCCCGTGAGCTGCCGATGTTCGATATGCGCCTGATCTTCGCCGCTGGCAGCAGCCAGGACGGCGATGCATCCGGCCTGGCACTGTTGACCAACGCCATGCTCAACGAAGGTGTGGCTGGCAAAGACGTCGGCGCTATCGCCCAGGGCTTCGAAGGCCTGGGGGCCGATTTCGGTAACGGCGCCTATAAAGACATGGCGATTGCCTCGCTGCGCAGTCTCAGTGCCGCGGACAAACGCGAGCCTGCCTTGAAGCTGTTCGCTGAAGTCGTTGGCAAACCGACCTTCCCCGCCGACTCGTTTGCCCGCATCAAGAACCAGATGCTGGCCGGCTTCGAATACCAGAAACAGAACCCCGGCAAACTCGCCAGCCTGGAGCTGATGAACCGCTTGTATGGCGATCACCCGTACGCGCACTCCAGCGACGGTACGGCGAAAAGCATTCCACCGATCACCCTGGCGCAGTTGCGGGCCTTCCATCAGAAAGCCTACGCCGCCGGTAACGTGGTGATTGCGCTGGTGGGCGATCTGTCGCGCGCCGAGGCCGAGGCGGTTGCCGCACAAGTGTCCGCCGATCTACCCAAAGGGCCGGCCCTGGCGAAAATCGAACAACCGACCGACCCCAAGTCCAGCATCGGTCACATCGAGTTTCCGTCCAAGCAAACCAACCTGATGATCGCGCAACTGGGCATCGACCGTGACGATCCGGATTACGCAGCATTGTCGCTGGGCAATCAGATCCTTGGCGGCGGTGGCTTCGGCACCCGGTTGATGAGCGAAGTGCGTGAGAAGCGCGGCCTGGCTTATGGCGTATATTCGGGTTTCAGCCCGATGCAGGCTCGCGGCCCGTTCATGATCAACCTGCAAACCCGCGCCGAGATGAGCGAAGGCACGCTGAAACTGGTGCAGGACGTGCTCGCCGACTACCTTAAAACCGGCCCCACCGAGAAAGAACTCGACGATGCCAAGCGTGAACTGGCCGGCAGCTTCCCGCTGTCCACCGCCAGCAACGCCGATATCGTCGGGCAACTCGGCGCCATGGGTTTTTACAACTTGCCGCTGAGCTATCTGGAAGACTTCATGCAGCAGTCCCAGAGCCTGACCGTCGAGCAAGTCAAAGCCGCATTGAACAAACACCTGAGCACGGACAAACTGGTCATCGTCAGCGCTGGCCCGACCGTGCCGCAAAAGCCGTTACCGGCCCCAACTGATAAACCTGCCGAGCAACCGCTCGGGGTTCCGGAGCATTAATGGCCCGCCCATCGCGTCCAAAAAAACCTGTTCACAACGTGCACAACGGCGTGAATCAACTGCGCATCATCGGCGGTGAATGGGGCAGCCGAAAGCTGAGCTTCCCCGATGCGCCAGGCTTGCGTCCAACGCCGGACCGAGTCCGTGAAACCCTGTTCAACTGGCTCGCGCCTTATGTCGCAGGGGCCAAGGTATTCGACCCATTTGCCGGTAGCGGCGCGTTGTTTCTCGAGGCTTTGTCCCGTGGCGCAGCAATGGGCCAGGCACTGGATGCCAGCAACATTGCGGTATCCAGCATCAAGGAACATCTGGGCACCCTGCGCTGCACCACCGGCCAGGTACAGACTGCCGACGCCTTGCGCTATCTGGAAACCCAACCGGCCACGGCGTTCGATCTGGTGTTTCTCGACCCGCCGTTTAATCAGAATCTGTTGCCGGCCGTTTGCACTTTGCTCGAAGAGCGTCATTGGCTGAGTGACGATGCGTGGGTCTACACTGAAAGCGAAACGGCACCGTCGATATTGGGTTTGCCAGAAAATTGGCGCCTGCATCGGGAGCAAAAATCCGGACGGGTGTATTACGCGTTGTGGCAACGTATGGCAGGGATCGCCGGTTAGTCCGGCCTGTAAAAACGGTGCGAAGCTCAGTCAGTTAACGCTGCGGGTAAGCACCGCTGCATCGAGAGCAATCGTGTCCCATCTGCCAGAACATTTCACCCCCCGTTTCAACCCCGCCTACGGCCTGGGCAATCCGCACTTACAAACCTTGTGGGGACCGCTATGGCGCAAAACCACACACCTGGACCGCGAGCGCGAACGCTTATGGCTCGAAGACGGTGACTTCCTTGATCTGGACTGGCATGGCCCCCACAGCGCAAATGTGCCGCTGGTGCTGGTGCTGCACGGCCTGACTGGCTCATCGAATTCGCCTTACGTGGCCGGCGTACAGAAGGCGCTGGGCGCCCAGGGTTGGGCCAGTGTCGCGCTGAACTGGCGAGGCTGTTCCGGCGAACCCAATCTGTTGCCGCGCAGTTACCATTCCGGGGCCAGTGAAGACCTGGCCGAAACCATCAAACACCTGCGGACCCAGCGCCCTCTCGCACCGCTGTATGCGGTCGGTTATTCCATGGGTGGCAACGTGTTGCTCAAACACCTGGGCGAAACCGGTAGCAACAGCGGCGTACTCGGCGCGGTGGCGGTGTCGGTTCCATTTCGCCTCGATCAGTGCGCCGATCGTATCAGCCAGGGTTTTTCCAAATTCTATCAAGCGCATTTCATGCGGGAGATGGTCGCTTACATCAAGAACAAGCAGCGCAGGTTCCAGCATGAAGGGCATCAGGATGGCTTGGCGGCATTGGCGGCGCTGGGCTCGCTGGAGAATATGCGCACCTTCTGGGATTTCGATGGCCGGGTCACCGCGCCGCTGAATGGTTTCGCCGATGCCGCGGATTATTATCGCCGCGCTTCGAGTCGTTATTTCCTTGGAGAGATTCGCACACCGACCCTGATTATCCAGGCGGCCGACGACCCATTTGTCTTTCCTCATAGCCTGCCGCAAGCCGATGAATTGTCTGCCTGCACGCAATTCGAGTTGCAGGCCAAGGGTGGGCATGTCGGCTTCGTCGAGGGCTCCTTCCGGCAACCGGGTTACTACCTGGAACGGCGCATTCCCCAATGGCTCGCCACCACAGGGCGCAAGTAGAGCATGGGTCCGGATCAGGGCGAGTCGATCCACTTCTGGCAAACGGCTCCGTTGGCTGGGGTCGAGTTGTTGTCCGCACGCTACATCGAACACCGCTTCGCCCCCCATGTGCATGACGGCTATGTGATCGGCATGATCATGGCCGGCGCCCAGCGTTATCGCTATCGAGGCGCCGAGCATCTGGCGGGCAGCGGCACACTGGTGCTGATCAACCCGGATGAACTGCACACCGGCCACAAAGGTACGGAAGATGGTTGGTTGTACCGGGCGTTTTATCCCGACAGCGGGCAGATTCTTTCACTGCTGGACGAGCTCGAACTGCCGACCGATACCTTGCCGGCGTTTGGCGCCACGTTGTATCGCGATCCGGATCTGGTGAAGGGGTTCTGCCAACTGCATTGTTTGCTGGAGAGTCCGTCCACGGCCCTGCAGCAGCAAACGGCCTGGCGGGAAATGATGCTGTCGCTGTTGCAACGTCACGCAGCTGTTCCGATCGCCAACAAACCTGGCAAGGAACACCGGGCGGTGACCTTGGCCAAGGAACTGTTGCAATCACGCTTGGCGGCGCCGCCCTCGCTGGAAGAACTGGCGGCGACGGTGAACCTGTCGCCCTTCCACTTCGCCCGAGTGTTCCGCAGAGCCACCGGCATGCCGCCACACACCTGGTTGATGCAGCAGCGTATCGCCCGGGCACGGGCGCTGTTACAGCGCGGCTGCCTGCCGCTGGAAGTCGCGACGCAACTGGGTTTTGCCGACCAGAGTCATCTGAGTCGGCAATTCAAACAGGTTTACGGCGTAGGACCGGGGGCGTATCGCAGCGCGCGGCAGCTGTGAAATCTCAAGAACACCTTATTAACCATGCGGGAGCGAGCCTTTGTGGCGAGGGGGCTTGCCCCCGTTGGAGTGCGAAGCGCTCCCGAAGCCAGCGGATGCGGTGCTTCAGTTAGACCTCGTCGTCCGATTTGCGACTGCTTCGCAGCCGAACGGGGGCAAGCCCCCTCGCCACAAAGGCTCGCTCCCACATTGGTTTGGCGTTTATTCGCCCTTGGCGACGCCTCGCGCAGGATCGTTGATCCACTCGCTCCACGACCCGGCATACAACGCCCCCAACGGATAACCCGCCAGGCACAGGGCGAACAGGTTGTGGCAGGCGGTCACACCGGAACCGCAATACGCGACCAACTCTGTCGGTGAACGATCACCGAGCTTCGCGGCAAACCGCTGCTTGAGCTGTTCGGCCGGCAGGAACCGTCCGTCGCTGCCCAGGTTATCGGTGAACGCTGCACATTGTGCGCCGGGGATGTGCCCGGCAATCGGATCGATCGGCTCCACTTCGCCCTTGAAGCGCGGCAAGCCGCGGGCGTCGAGCAAGGTCAGCGCGGGCTGGCCGAGACGTTGCTGGAGTTGTTCAGCGCTGAGCACCAACGAAGCATCCGGCGTCCCGGTGAAGGTCCCACGGGTAACCGACGGCGCATCAAGACTCAGGGGCAATCCAGCAGCGTGCCAGGCTTTCAGCCCACCATCGAGAATGAACACGCCATCGCGCTTGCCCAGCCACGCCAGCAGCCACCAGGCTCGCGCCGCGTAGGCGCCGGGACCGTCATCGTACAAAACCACTTCGCTGTCGGTGTTGATGCCCCAGGTTTGCAAGCGCTCGATCAAGTCGGCGGGTTCAGGCAATGGATGACGCCCGGTAACCCCCTTGACCACTGCACCGCTCAAATCACGCTCCAGATCGGCAAAGCTCGATCCGGCAATATGCCCTTCGGCGTAGCTGCGCTGCCCGTAATCAGGGTCTTCGAGGGCAAAACGACAATCCAGAATCACCAGCCCCGGCGTCTCCTTTTTCAGGTCCAACGCTTGCGGGCTGATCAGTTGCGCAATGGGCATAACGGGCTCCTGTGATTTTTTGTCTGGAATCCTACTGCACTCTTTATTCCACTTCTTTATCCCACTTCTTCCAGCGCCTGGGCCAGCGGCACGTAAAACTCTTCGAACAGTGCATTCACCGCATCGTGAGCTTGATCCGTGACGAATCCGGCCTCCAGCACCAACACCTGATACACGCCCCGTTTGATCGCCTGTTCGCTCAGATGGTTGGAGTTTTCCCGCGTGGTGCACAGAAAACGCACCCACGATGTGAGGATGATCCAGGCATTGAGGGTCAGGGATTCGATCTGAACCTTATCCATGCACAGAATGCCGGCCTCGACGAAGCCCGCGTAGATGTGTGTGCCCTGGATCAGGCAGCGCTGGGAAAAGCGCCGGTAGCGGGCGGCCAGCTCGGGATCGCTGTCGAGCAAATGCTCTAGGTCGCGATGCAGGAAGCGGTAGCGCCACATGGCGGAGAGCAATTCCTTGAGGTAGAAGCGCTTGTCTTCGACCGTCGCGGCGCGCCCTTGGGGCGGGCGCAGGAAGCTGTCCACCAGGTTTTCGTACTCACTGAACAACACGGCGATGATCGCCTGCTTGTTGGGGAAGTGGTAGTACAGGTTGCCCGGGGAAATCTCCATATGGGCAGCAATGTGGTTGGTGCTGATACTGCGCTCGCCCTGTTGATTGAACAGCTCCAGGCTGTTCTGCACGATGCGCTCGCTGGTTTTGATCCGAGGGGCCATGGCTTGAGCTTTAATTCAGAGTGCGATGAGGGGCATCTTACGACCTATCCACGCATGGATAAAACAAAGCTGTACCAGAGCGTCATTTGACTTTCTAGAGCTTAGACTCTAAAAAGTTCCTCATTACAATAAATCCGGAGCCGACCATGCCTGCTGACATCGCCTACTTGAAGAACCTGCAGCAGCCTCTGGACGAACTCCAAGCCCTGTTCGACGCTCAACGCGCGGCGTATGCAGCCAACCCGATGCCACCCGCGGCTCAGCGCCAGCAATGGCTAAAGGCGTTGAAGGACCTGCTGAGCAATGAGCGTCAGGCCCTGATCGACGCCATCAGCCAGGACTTCAGCCACCGCAGCGCCGATGAAACCCTGCTCGCCGAACTGATGCCCAGCCTGCACGGCATTCATTACGCCAGCCGGCACCTCAAAGGCTGGATGAAAACCTCGCGACGCAAAGTCGGCCTCGCCTTTCAGCCAGCATCGGCCAAAGTGGTTTATCAGCCGTTGGGCGTGGTCGGAGTGATCGTGCCGTGGAACTACCCGCTTTACTTGGCCATCGGGCCGTTGGTGGGTGCGTTGTCGGCGGGCAACCGGGTAATGCTCAAACTCAGCGAATCGACCCCCGCCACCGGTTTGCTGCTCAAGGAATTGCTGGGGCGAGTTTTTCCCCAGGACCTGGTCTGCGTGGTGCTGGGCGAGGCCGATATTGGTGTAGCGTTCTCGCGGCTGCGTTTTGATCATTTATTGTTCACCGGCGCCACCAGCATCGGCAAACACGTGATGCGCGCGGCGGCCGAGAATCTGACGCCGGTGACCCTCGAACTGGGCGGCAAGTCTCCGGCCATCGTTTCCCGCGATGTGCCGCTCAAGGACGCCGCCGAACGCATCGCTTTCGGCAAGACCCTCAACGCCGGGCAAACCTGTGTCGCCCCGGACTACGTGCTGGTGCCGGAAGACCGCGTCGGCTCTTTCGTCGAAGCCTATCGTCAGGCGGTTCGCGGGTTTTATCCGACGCTGGCCGACAACAAGGACTACACCGCCATCATCAATGACCGGCAGTTGGCTCGGCTCAACGGCTACCTCAGCGACGCCACCAGCAAGGGCGCGCTGCTGATTCCGCTGTTCGATCAGGGCCAGGGCCGGCGCATGAGTCATAGCCTGCTGCTCAACGTCAGCGACGACATGACAGTGATGCAGGACGAAATCTTCGGCCCGTTGCTGCCGATCGTGCCGTACAAGGATCTCGACGAAGCGTTTGCCTACATCAACCAACGCCCTCGCCCGCTGGCGCTGTATTACTTCGGCTACGACAAGCGCGAGCAAAACCGCGTCCTCCACGAAACCCATTCCGGCGGTGTTTGCCTCAATGACACCTTGCTGCACGTTGCTCAGGACGACATGCCGTTCGGCGGCATCGGTGCCTCAGGCATGGGCCACTACCACGGCCACGAGGGTTTCCTGACCTTCAGCAAGGCCAAAGGCGTGCTGATCAAACAGCGTTTCAATGCGGCGAAGCTGATCTATCCGCCCTACGGTAAATCCATTCAGAAACTGATCCAGAAGCTGTTTATCCGCTAACGATCATCACCGCCGGGTAATAACAATAATGAGCCCAAGCCTGTCCGACACACCCGCGCTGTCACGGCGCGGCCTGCTTAAATTCAGCCTCGGCGCCAGCGCCTTTCTGGCCACGGCCGGATTAGGTGCGAGCCTCAGCGGCTGCTCGTCGAGCAACCCGGCCAGCGGTTTCGCGATTCTGCGCAGTGGCGACCTGCTGTTTCTGCGGGCAGTGATTCCGGTGATGCTCGACGGTGCCGTGGCTTCCGAAAAAATGCCGGCCGCTGTCACCGAAACGTTGCACTGCCTGGATAACGGCCTGAATCACTTGTCGCCGGAAATGCTCAAACTGACCCGGCAATTGTTCGATGTGTTGGGGATGAGCATTACTCGCGGCCCATTGACCGGGATCTGGGGCAGTTGGGAAAACGCCAGCAGCGAACAGATCCGGCACTTTCTCGACCGTTGGGAAAACAGCTCGTTGAGCCTGCTGCGCATGGGCCATAGCTCGTTGCTGCAAATGGTGATGATGGCGTGGTACAGCCGGGCGGAGTCGTGGGCGCATTGCGGGTATCCCGGGCCGCCTACGGTTTGAGACCGAGTCGACCCTATCGCGGGCAAGCCACGCTCCCACAGGGTTTGAGTCGTTCACAAAAGGGTGGTCCATCTCAAACCCAGTGGGAGCGTAGCTTGCCCGCGATGGCGTCAGCCGCATCACCAACAAATCCAAAATAATAAGAGAACCCCAAACATGCCCGTACCCGATCCGTTCCGCGAAGGCCTGGCCCGTGGCTGGAAAACCTACAACGGCGCCCGACTGACCCAGGACCTGACCCTCGAAGCGGATGTGGCAATCATCGGCAGCGGTGCCGGCGGCGGGACCACCGCCGAGATCCTCAGCGCCGCCGGCTACAAGGTATTGCTGATCGAAGAAGGCCCGCTCAAGACCAGCAGCGACTTCAAGATGCTCGAAGACCAGGCCTACACCAGCCTCTATCAGGAAGGCATCGGGCGCATGAGCAAGGACGGCGCGATCACCATCCTCCAGGGCCGGGCAGTGGGCGGCACCACGCTGATCAACTGGACCTCGAGCTTTCGCACCCCGGACCCGACGCTGGAACACTGGGCCAAAGAGCACGACGTCATAGGCCACACACCGGCCGAGATGGCGCCCTGGTTCGAGAAAATGGAACAACGCCTGGGTGTCGCCCCGTGGAGGGTGCCGCCCAACGCCAACAACGACGTCATCCGCAAAGGCTGCGAACAACTTGGCTACGCCTGGCATGTGATTCCACGCAATGTGCGTGGCTGCTGGAACATCGGTTACTGCGGCATGGGTTGTCCGACCAACGCCAAGCAATCGATGCTGGTCACGACCATCCCGGCGACCCTGGAGAAAGGTGGCGAGCTGCTCTATCTGGCCCGCGCTGAAAAACTGTCGATCAAAGACGGCAGGGTTATGGGGTTGCAATGTGTGGCGATGGATGAGCGTTGCGTTGCGCCCACCGGACGCACGATTACGGTCAAGGCGCGCCATTACGTACTGGCCGGCGGTGGGATCAACAGCCCGGCGCTGCTATTGCGCTCCGAAGCGCCGGACCCGCACGAGCGGCTGGGTAAACGGACCTTCCTGCACCTGGTAAATATGTCCGCAGGGCTGTTCGATGAGGTGATCAACCCGTTCTACGGCGCGCCGCAATCGATCTATTCCGACCATTTCCAGTGGCAGGATGGCACCACTGGCAAGATGTCTTACAAACTGGAGGTTCCACCGCTGCACCCCGCGCTGGCCAGCACCCTGCTCGGCGGCTTCGGCACGGAAAGCGCCCGGCATATGGAAAACCTGCCGCACACCCACGCCATGCTGGCATTGCTGCGGGACGGTTTTCACCCGGACAGCCCCGGCGGAAGCGTTGAATTGCGCGGTGACGGTACACCGGTGCTCGACTATCAGGTTTCACCGTATGCCTGGGACGGGTTGCGCCGGGCATTCCACAGCATGGCCGAGATCCAGTTCGCCGGGGGCGCCAACGCCGTGATGCCGATGCACGCCGACGCTCGTTACGTGAAAACCCTCACCGAAGCGCGCGCATTGATCGACGATTTGAGCCTTGAGTTGTACCGCACGCGCTTGGGTAGTGCTCATGTGATGGGCGGTTGTGCCATGGGTGAAGACCCGAAAAACGCCGTGACCGATAGCCTCGGCCGACATCACCAATTGCGCAATCTGTCGATTCATGACGGCTCGCTTTTCCCCACCAGCATTGGCGCAAACCCCCAATTGTCGGTCTACGGACTGACGGCGCAATTGGCCACTTCGCTCGCCGAACGTTTGAAAAACCCATGAAAACGCGGAATATTCCCATCGTCTATAGTGCTTTCTTACCCAACAGGCGACTTGGCCGACCGGGAAGGCTGCGATACCATCCGACTCCCCAACGGACTCCCGCCAGGACGACGCGATGAACCGAGTGTTGTACCCAGGTACCTTCGACCCTATTACCAAGGGCCATGGCGATCTGGTCGAACGCGCCTCGCGCCTGTTCGATCATGTGATCATCGCCGTCGCCGCCAGCCCGAAGAAGAACCCGCTGTTTCCCCTGGAACAACGCGTGGAGCTGGCCCGCGAGGTCACCAAACATTTGCCGAACGTTGAAGTCGTCGGTTTCTCGACGTTGCTCGCGCACTTCGCCAAAGAGAAGAACGCCAACATATTCCTGCGTGGTTTGCGCGCGGTATCGGACTTCGAATACGAATTCCAGCTGGCCAACATGAACCGCCAACTGGCGCCTGATGTGGAAAGCCTGTTTCTTACCCCGTCCGAGCGTTATTCGTTCATTTCCTCGACGCTGGTTCGTGAAATCGCAGCCTTGGGCGGCGATATCACCAAGTTCGTCCACCCGGTGGTGGCCGACGCCCTCACCCTACGCTTTAAAAAGTAGGAGCTGCCGAAGGCTGCGATCTTTTACGGCTACCGCAATCTTTGATCGCTGCACTTGATCGCGCCCGCGTGCACTGCGGGCGCCAATGCGGCACAATTGTGCGCATTGATTTATTGCGCCCGGGCCTGCCGCCCCGGCTGGAGTTAGCATGTCCCTGATCATCACCGACGATTGCATCAACTGCGACGTCTGCGAACCCGAGTGCCCGAACGCCGCCATCTCCCAGGGCGAAGAGATCTATGTGATCGACCCGAACCTGTGCACACAATGTGTCGGCCACTATGACGAACCGCAGTGCCAGCAGGTCTGCCCGGTGGATTGCATCCCGCTGGACGAGGCTCATCCAGAGACTGAAGAACAGTTGATGGAGAAGTACCGCAAGATTACCGGTAAGGCTTGAGCCATCCGGCGACTTCAACGCCGCCATCGCGGGCAAGCCCGCTCCCACAAGGACCGCGTAAACCCTGTGGGAGCGGCGGTGCGGCGATCCGACTTGCCCGCGATGAGGTCATCAGCCACACCGTAGATGTAACTGACTTCACTCCCGCTGCTCAAACCCCTCCCCGATACACCCCAAACACCGCACAAATGCGGCTTTCGCCGGGTCGACCACCAACGCCTGCCCCGCATCGCCAATGCCGCCACCCAATGCGGTAAACGGCAACGACACCACAAACGCCCCGGCACCAATCACCGTCGCCACCACCAATAACGGTCGGGCAATCAGTAAATCGCCAAGCATGGCGTAGGCCGGTGGGTTCTGGATGGTGTAACGCGGATCGCCGCTGCCGTTCTCAGCCGCCAGCGCGGACGCACCGACGCTAAGCAGCAGCGCAACGACAAGGGTTCGAAACAGATTCATGGCACGGTCCTTCGGCTAGGCAGTGAGAACACTGACTATAGACCGTAGCCGATATCAGCTCTGACAGCGCGGACAAAAGACGCTGGCGCGCTGCCCAAGCTTGACTTCCCGCAGCCCTGTGCCACAGACCTTGCAGTGCTCACCGCCACGGCCGTACACAAACAGTTCCTGCTGAAAATAGCCTGGTTGGCCGTCGCCGCCGATAAAGTCCCGCAACGTGGTGCCGCCACGCTCGATGGCGAGGGCCAGGATGCGCTTGATCTCGATCGCCAGCTTCAAATAGCGCCCCCGGGAAATGCTCTTGGCTTCACGGCGCGGGTCGATGCCGGCCGCAAACAACGCTTCGGTCGCGTAGATATTGCCGACGCCGACCACCACCGCGTTATCCATGATGAACGGCTTGACCGCCATGGAACGCCCGCGAGACTGCTGGAACAGCCGCTCGCCGTCAAACAGATCGGTCAACGGCTCCGGCCCGAGGCGAATCAGCAGTTCATGATTGAGCGGGTCCAGGCTCCAGAGCATCGCCCCAAACCGCCGCGGGTCGGTGTAGCGCAGGGCCAGGCCCGATTCCAGTTCAATGTCCACATGCTCATGCTTGGCCGCCGGCATGCCGGCCTCCACCAGCCGCAGATTCCCCGACATCCCCAAATGACTGATCAGCGTGCCGACTTCGGCGTTGATCAGCAGGTACTTGGCGCGCCGCTCCACCAGCACGATGCGCTGGCCGGACAGCCGCACATCCAGGTCTTCGGGGATCGGCCAGCGCAGACGGCGCTCACGCACGATTACCCGGCTGACGCGCTGGCCTTCCAGGTGCGGTGCAATTCCGCGGCGGGTGGTTTCGACTTCCGGCAGTTCAGGCATGGGGCTCTCGAATCAGGCGAGGTTCGACACTCAACGAGAGGCGAGGTCGCGAATCTCTTGTTTCTGGGTTTCGAAATCGTATTCCGATAGACCGATGTAATCGAGCACAAGAGGCCCGACACTGTTCCATTCATGGTCTTCAGACTGGTTGCCTAGCACCCGGAAGGAGGCGCAAATGTGCTCGGCCATCTTCAGGATCGCCAGCAAGTTTTTCAGCGGCGTGTTGCGCGACGATTCATCGCTGAAAATGGCCAGGGCGTTGTGATGGTTGGCAATGGCCTGAGTGACGTGTTCCGGCAGGCGCCAGGACTTGGCGGTGTAATACCCGACCACGGCGTGGTTGGTGTTGTATTTTTTGTTCTCGGTATCCACTACGCGGCATTCGGCGCTGGCATTGCCATAGGCCTGTTCCAGTACTTTCATGTAGTCGGGGAATTTCTTGAGCATCAACGGGATGCCGCAATCGTGGAACAGACCCAGCGCATAGGCTTCATCACCGGCCTGGACACCGACGCGCTTGGCCAAGGTCAAGCACGTCATCGCCACGTCCTGCGCCGTGTCCCAGAAACGGTTGAGGGTGACGATGGCGTCGTCGTTCAGCTCGCCCTTGATCGACTGCGCATTGATCAGGTTGATGATCGAACGGCTGCCCAACAGGTTCACTGCCCGCTGGATCGCGGTGATTTTGTTACTCAAACCGTAGTACGGCGAGTTGACGATTTTCAGCAAGGCGCCGGACAGGCCTGGGTCCTGGGAGATCAGCTTCGCGATCACTTCCAGGTCCGGGTCGGGCATGTATTGCTCCATCTGCAGATCCACCATGATCTGCGGCTGGGCTGGCACGCTGATGCCTTGCAGGGACTGTTGAATCTGTTCGGTCGTCAACTCTTGGGACATAAGTACACACTCCGGGTCAGGCGGGGATTCTAACCCTTAAAAAGATGGATCCGACAGTCAGTCAAGCGCATTCATGTGGGAGCAAGCCCGCTCCCACAGGTTCCGCACCTTACTGACTGCCCTCATCCGCGTTTCATCGACCACCAAACCCGCCACTCCCTCAACACGCTATACTCCCGCTCTTTTTTCCGGAGCGACGTCATGTCCCTGCCTAGCCTGCGCCTCAAAGCCAACGCCGACCGTCGCCTGCGAAACGGCCACCTGTGGGTCTACAGCAACGAAATCGATGTAGCCGCTACGCCTTTGCACGGTTTCAAGGCCGGCGACCAGGCGATCCTCGAAGCCGCCAGCGGCAAGCCGCTGGGCATCGTTGCCATGAGCCCGAACAACCTGATCTGCGCCCGCCTGCTGTCGCGCGACATCAAGTTGCCGCTGGACAAGTCGCTGCTGGTGCATCGCCTGAACGTTGCCCTGTCCCTGCGCGATCGCCTGTTCGACAAGCCGTTCTATCGCCTGGTCTACGGCGACTCCGACCTGCTGCCAGGCCTGGTGGTCGACCGTTTCGGCGACATCCTGGTAGTCCAGATCGCCTCGGCGACCATGGAAGCTCACAAAGATGACGTGATCGCGGCACTGACCCAAGTGCTCAAGCCAAGCGGCATTCTGTTCAAGAACGACTCCGCGGCCCGTGATGCCGAAGGCCTCAACCGCTACGTCGAAACCGTGTTCGGCCTGGTGCCGGAATGGGTTGCTCTGGAAGAGAACGGCGTGAAATTCGAAGCGCCAGTCATCCAGGGGCAGAAAACCGGCTGGTTCTACGACCACCGGATGAACCGCGCGCGTCTGGCACCTTACGCCAAAGGCAAACGCGTACTGGACTTGTACAGCTACATCGGCGGCTGGGGCGTTCAAGCGGCTGCCTTCGGCGCCAGTGAAGTGTTCTGCGTCGATGCTTCGGCCTTCGCCCTCGACGGCGTCGAGCGCAATGCCGCACTGAACGGCGTCGCCGAAAAAATGACCTGCATCGAAGGCGACGTGTTCGAAGCCCTGAAGGAACTGAAAGCCAGCGAAGAGCGTTTCGACGTTATCGTGGCCGACCCTCCTGCCTTCATCAAACGCAAGAAAGACATGAAAAACGGTGAAGGTGCTTACCGTCGCCTGAACGAGCAAGCCATGCGCCTGCTTAGCAAGGACGGCATCCTGGTCAGCGCTTCGTGCTCGATGCACCTGCCGGAAGACGATCTGCAGAACATTCTGCTGACCAGCGCCCGTCACCTGGACCGCAACATCCAGATGCTGGAGCGCGGCGGTCAGGGCCCGGATCACCCGGTACACCCGGCCATTGCCGAGACTCGCTACATCAAGAGCATCACCTGCCGTCTGCTGCCAAACAGCTGAGTACGCTGGTTTGACGGGGAGCCAACAGGCTCTCCGTCAGCCTTTTTAACGCCACACCATCCACTCTTCAGCCTCTGCTTCTTACTCTTGCAGTCCTACTGACTTGCAGGACGATTCCCTGCATCTTTTATTTAAGAGAATATAACTTACAAACTTGCTCCCACCCCCAGATCGCTCCGACAAAATTACTAGAATATTCCTACTTAATATCCCCTTGATAAGGGCTCATTACCGCCTATGATTGAATTGTCACCGCGAAGTGACACTCACTATCAATGACAAGGAGTCAAAAAACATGAAAGCAATTACTCTGGAAACAAACAAAATCGCCAACCTGGCTTTTCTGGTTGCGCCAAAAACCCGCTAAGTAAATGAAACGCTGGGGAGTGCCGGCTACCCAGCGTTTTCTATAGCCATGTCCAGAGCGAACCGCCCATCATGCAGATAAATCCATACCTGTTCATACTTCCCCGTACGCCCGGCCAAATAGTCTGGGATTACAAGAACCACAAACAATTTGAACTTAATCTGGAGTATTCAACCCGACTTGCACAACTTATCAGCAACCCCGAACTGTATAACGACAGCAGCATAGTAGACACTCAACTTCTGAACTCCGGAATACTCACCACATCAATACAAGACACTATTGAATGGGGCTGGGATGAATTGTCGAAAATATTCCATATCGGCACCAAGAACATTCCCTGCGAACATGTTCCTCAGAATATTCATGAATGGTCGAGACACTATCTGGACCATTGCGCCGAAGTCCTGGACGCACCCGCGCCGGACGCCAGGCTCACAGAACGCCAGGCACGCGAGCTGATTGCCCTGCCAAAACCGTCCCGCCTGCCGGAAGGCTCTCTTGCCAACACCCTGATCGGCCGAAAAACCTGCCGCACCTTCACGGATGAAGCGGTTTCACTGGAAGATGTCGGCACACTGTTTTACCTGTCCCTGGGCTACTTGCATGAGCGAGAAAATGACGTCGACGAAACCATTGTCGAAGGTCTCGGTGCCCGACGCAGCAGCCCGTCCGGCGGCGGGCTGAATGCCTGCGAAGGCTTTCTTCATGTACAAAACGTCAGCGGCCTGAAACCCGGGCTCTACGCCTACCATCCCACCGACCATGCACTGAGCTTCGTCAACCCGGCACCTGACTCGCCCCTGGGGCAGTTGCTGTGTGGCCAACATTTCATCAATAACCTGCCGGTGGGTCTGTTCATTACCGCTCGCTTCGACAAGTTGTGGTGGAAATATGAACACTCACGAGCCTACCGAATGGCCTTCGTGGAGGCGGGGCATATTTCCCAGACCTTTCAGCTGGTGGCCACTGCACTGGGGCTGAACACATGGCTGACCGGAGCACTGACGGACGATCAGGTCGAAACATTGCTGGGGCTCGAGAACAACGCAGAACAACCCTTGTTTTTTGTTGGCTGTGGCCACAGCGACGGACAAGTGATGTGCAAGGAATTGAAGGATCTGCTGAGCAGTCGGGAGCCGCAACAATGACCGCCCCCATCATTGCCCCGTCAGACCACCCCGTTTCCTGGGCTCTGCGTTTCACTCTCGGCGACTGGAATACCCGCGCATCGGTGCGAACCAGCGAGCATGACTATCTATTACCGCCAGACCTGGAACAGCAACTGGAAACACGTCACTGGTTTCCCCCTGGCTTGCTGGCTTACCTGAATCACCCGGCTATCAAAGCGCTAGGTCCAACCGTCATCCATCGGCTGTCGGCCAATCATCTGGTGTACTTCCTCGACTACACCACCGTGCTCGAACACCGCATCGTCAACCGTTCCGTGGAGACCATCATCCACGGTGAATTGAAGGTCAACATTCCCCCACGGATGAAGACCGCCGCGCTTCAGCTTTATACCGACGAGGGTTATCACGCCCTGTTTTCCAATAGCCTTGCCGAGCAGATTGCCGGGTTCTACGGGTTCAACCTGCGCCCGGTCATGCCGCAGCGCATCACGCGATTGAACACCCTGCTCGAGCGCACACCTGACCAACACCGGGCGCTGGCCTGGTTTCTTATCGGGTTTGTGTCGGAGACGATCATCGCCAGGGAACTGCTCGACGTCTGCCGTGACGACCTGGTGTCCAGCGTCCAGGCAATGCTCAGGGATCATCTGTCGGACGAGGCGCGCCACAGTCGCTATTTTTCTGAAGTGTTCCATTACCTGTGGCTGACGCTGAACAGCCGTCAACGCGCGTTCGCCGCCAGGCTGCTGCTGGACAGTATCCGGATTTTCTTTGAGGTCGATGAGCGGTGGATGCGGGAAAGCCTGCACAGCGCGGGTATCGGCGAGATCACCATCTCGGAAATTCTCGGTGAACTGACCAGTCCCCAAGCCGCCCTTCTGCGTGCGCGATCCGGCGCCGGGGCGACGCTTCAGGCTTTGAAAAAAGCCGGTTTCTTCGACCTGCCTTACAACCAGCAACTGTTCATGAAAGCAGGACTTATCGATGGATGAAAGACGATCTGCGCCAATCGTCAAACAACGTCGGGGGGCAGTCAGTCTGTTGCTGGCAATGGTGCTGCTTGGCGTGTTCCCGCTGGATGTCCTGCTTCCCTCGTTCCCCGCGCTGGCTGACCACTTTCGCAACACGCGCGCCGATATCGCGCTGTCGGTCAGTCTGTTTGCCGTCGGTATAGCGGCCTCTCAACTGCTGATCGGGCCGCTGTCGGATGTGATCGGGCGCAAAGGGCTGTTGCTCGCCGGAGTAACCGTTTCGATGCTGGGCGCAGTGGGCTGCATATTGACCACGGACTATGTCTACTTCCTGCTGTTCCGTGTCATTCAAGCCTTGGGCTGCGGGTGTTTCGTACTGTCACAAGCGCTGGTCCAGGATCTGTTCGAGGGTGAGGAACGTACCCGGTTACGGATCCTGATGGTCACCGCCAGCGGCATTTTCATCTCGGTCTCGCCGCTGGCCGGTACGTTCCTGCAAGCCACGCTGGGCTGGCAGGGCAGCTTCTGGGTGTTTATCGCACTGGCTGGTGTGGTACTGCTCAAAGCCTGTCTGTTTCTCGAAAACACCCGCCCGGCGGCAACTGGAGCCCGGCCGAATATCCTCCAGTCTTATGGTCGGGTCCTGCGTGATCCCGACTTCCTGCCCTACTGGTTGATTTCAGCCTTTGCTTTCGCCTGCCATTTTTCGTTCATCGTCATTTCGCCGCTGATTTTCATGGATCAACTCCAGCTATCGGCCTATGACTTCTCGCTGATTCTGTTGATATACGGCGGCGCCTACATTGTCGGCGGCATGGTGGCGACTCTCTTGGGTAAACGCATCAGTCCCGGTCATCAAATCATCAGCGGGCTGAGCCTGATCCTGCTGTCTGGCCTCATCATGCTTTACCTCGCGAGCCACTTTGCACTGTCCCCGATCACCGTCCTGGTACCGATGCTTATCTGCACCGCCGGCACCACCATCACTCGACCGGCCGCCAGTTCCAAAGCCATGAGCCTGTTCCCTGAAAATGCAGGAACCTCGGCGTCGGCCGGCAGCACGGTGACATTCATCTGCGGCGGATTGATCAGTGCGCTCATCAGCTTGAGCCCGGCCAACCTGCAATCCACTCTTGGATACAGCTTCATCATTTTGAGCAGCGTGGCGCTGGCGCTGAACAGTCGTATCAATCGCCGAGCCAAAAGCCCAAGAGCCGCCCCAAGCGTCGAATAACCTCGCCGATCGTCACCCCACACGCTCCATCAGCGCTGGTTCAACACTTTCCGGCATTCCCTCCTGACGCCAGCGGTGTAGAATCGCGAGATTCATCGCCATTCATCCCCCGGCGGGTTTATGAGCTCAAGCTGAAGCGCGCGGCGATCCCGCAAAGTTATCGGCAACTTCCGGACACACGGCCATTTCTGAGTGTTCCAGACGTCAATAGAAGCTCACTTCCCTTTTGATACCTGATTAGCCGCCCGGAGTGCTTCATGCCTGATTACCGCTCGAAAACATCCACCCACGGCCGCAACATGGCCGGTGCCCGCGCACTGTGGCGCGCCACGGGGATGAAAGATGACGACTTCAAGAAGCCGATCATCGCCATTGCCAACTCCTTTACCCAGTTCGTACCGGGCCATGTGCACCTCAAGGATCTGGGGCAACTGGTCGCTCGCGAAATCGAACGGGCCGGCGGCGTCGCCAAAGAATTCAACACCATCGCCGTGGATGACGGCATCGCCATGGGTCACGACGGCATGCTCTATTCGCTGCCGAGCCGCGAGATCATCGCCGACTCCGTCGAATACATGGTCAACGCCCACTGCGCCGATGCCATCGTCTGCATCTCCAACTGCGACAAGATCACCCCTGGCATGCTGATGGCCGCCCTGCGCCTGAACATCCCGGTGATCTTCGTGTCCGGCGGCCCGATGGAAGCCGGCAAGACCAAACTGGCCAGCCACGGTCTCGATCTGGTCGATGCCATGGTGATCGCCGCCGACTCCAGCGCATCCGACGAAAAAGTCGCCGAATACGAGCGTAGCGCCTGCCCGACGTGCGGCTCCTGCTCCGGCATGTTCACCGCCAACTCGATGAACTGCCTGGTTGAAGCCCTGGGCCTGGCATTGCCTGGCAACGGTTCGACCCTGGCCACCCACAGTGATCGCGAACAGCTGTTCCTGCAGGCCGGCCGCACCATCGTCGAGCTGTGCAAGCGTTACTACGGCGAGAACGATGAGTCGGTGTTGCCGCGCAACATCGCCAACTTCAAGGCGTTCGAAAACGCCATGACCCTGGACATCGCCATGGGCGGTTCCACCAACACCATCCTGCACTTGCTGGCCGCGGCCCAGGAAGCCGAGATCGATTTCGACCTGCGCGATATCGACCGTCTCTCCCGTCACGTACCGCAACTGTGCAAGGTCGCGCCGAACATCCAGAAGTACCACATGGAAGATGTGCACCGTGCCGGCGGGATCTTCAGCATCCTCGGTTCCCTGGCTCGTGGCGGTCTGTTGCACACCGACCTGCCGACCGTGCACAGCAAGTCCTTGGCTGAAGGCATCGCCAAGTGGGATATCACCCAGACCACCGACGAAGCCGTGCATCACTTCTTCAAGGCCGGCCCGGCGGGCATCCCGACGCAAACCGCATTCAGCCAGTCGACCCGTTGGGAAACCCTGGACGACGACCGTGAAAACGGCTGCATCCGCAGTGTCGAACACGCTTACTCGAAAGAAGGCGGCCTGGCCGTTCTGTACGGCAACATCGCTCTGGACGGCTGCGTGGTGAAAACCGCCGGCGTCGACGAGTCGATCCACGTCTTCGAAGGCAATGCGAAGATCTTCGAAAGCCAGGACAGCGCCGTACGCGGCATCCTCGCCGACGAAGTGAAGGCCGGCGACATCGTGATCATTCGTTACGAAGGCCCGAAAGGCGGCCCGGGCATGCAGGAAATGCTGTACCCGACGTCTTACCTGAAATCCAAAGGCCTGGGCAAAGCCTGCGCCTTGCTCACCGACGGCCGTTTCTCTGGCGGCACTTCGGGCCTGTCCATCGGCCACGCTTCGCCAGAAGCCGCTGCTGGCGGCGCGATCGGTCTGGTGCAGGATGGCGACAAGGTACTGATCGATATTCCGAACCGCTCGATCAACCTGTTGATCAGCGATGAAGAAATGGCCGCGCGTCGTGCCGAGCAGGACAAGAAAGGCTGGAAACCGGTGGAAGTGCGTCCACGTAAAGTGACCACTGCGCTGAAAGCCTATGCCCTGTTGGCCACCAGCGCCGACAAGGGTGCTGTACGTAACAAGGCGATGCTCGACGGGTTGTAAGCGTCAGTCGCAGAAACAAAAATGCCCCGCCAAGTGCGGGGCATTTTTTTGTTGAACACGGTTAAATGTGGGAGCGAGCCTGCTCGCGAAAGCGGTGTGTCATTCAACATTAATGGTGAATGCTATGGCCCCATCGCGGGCAAGCCCGCTCCCACAGGGATCTTCGGTGTTCATACAATCTACGTATTACCTCAGACCCTGTGGGAGCGAGGCTTGCCCGCGATGGGCGCGACTCGGTCTTACTGAATCTCTTCCGGTTTAACGATCACCCAGTTCTTGTCCGCCGTCACCGCCAACCCTTCTTTCGCCTGGGCTGCTGCGTTTTTGGCCATCATGCCGTTAATCTGGGTCATGTATTTGTCTTTGCGGTTCACCCACAAATGGATGCCGCCCTTGGACACGTCGACGCTGTGGAACAGCATGTAGCCATCGCTGGTCGGGGTATCGCCGCCCACCAGGACCGGTTTTTTCCATTCATCGATGTACGTCAGGATCGCCGACTGTTTCCCTGCCATCCAGGTGGCCGGGGTCCACAGGTACGGGGTCAGTTCGAGGCCCAGGTTGGCCTTCTCGTCATACTTGCCGGCAATGACCTGCTTGCGTGCCGTGGTCAACTCGCCGGTCTTGCGGTCCTTGAGCAGCAGGCTCACGCCGATCACGTTCTGCGGTTTGACGTTGTAGCCGTACTTCGGATCGGAGGCGACCATGCGCACCAATTCTTCAGAGGCGGCGGTCATCACATAGACCTCGATGCCGTTCTCCATCAGCTTGCTGTAGAGCTCTTTCTGACCGGTGAAGATTTTCGGCGGGTTGACGTCGATGGTCTTGACCACATCGCCTTCGTAATACGTGCTCGGCACCGGTTTGCCAGACGCCATCAGCTCATCGACGTTGCCCTTGAGCTCTTGAAGCGTGAAGCCGGAAAACACTTGGGCGACCCATGGATAGCAAACCATGTCGTCGATTTCGCAGAGGCGATAATAATAGCTGAACAGGCTTTCCTTATGGTCGGCCGTGTCCTTGAACGGGATCAGTTTCAGGGAGGGGTCAAGGCTCTCGCGGGTGATCAGGCCCTTGTTTTCCATGAACGGCAACAAGGACTCTTCGAGGTCATAGCGGTAACTGGTGTTGTCCATGTCGAACACCGCGAAGTTACCTTTGTTGGCATTGGCCGCGATCATCGCGTCCAGCGCCTTGGCCTGATCGGCTGGCCAGTGTTTCAGGTCAGTAGCGAACGCCTGGCCGGCAAGGCCCAAGCAGAGTACGGCAGCCAGAAATTTCGGTGCGAGCTTCATCTGCGTTTCTCCCTGATTCAAAGATATCGACGCTAACAAATCTGTATGACAGTCCCCGCCTGCCCGCGACCGCTTGCATCCTGATTCCGTCAGCGGCATTCCCCACAGCGTCAGCGGCTTATTCCAAAAACGACAGTCAACCGCTGTTTTTGATATTAAATCATTACAAATCAAGCTGTTAGGCTTGCCGGTTCGCAGCTGCCCCGGAATGCAGCTGGCACAAGTTATTGGAGCTTCTATGAATCTGCCGCTGATCCTCAATCTGCTGGTATTCCTCGCCTTGCTCTTTGGCCTGGCGCAAACCCGTCACACCACCTGGAGCCTGGCTAAAAAGGTTCTGCTGGCGCTGGTCCTGGGCGTGGTATTTGGTGTCGCTCTGCACACGATTTATGGTGCGGACAACCCGGTACTGAAAGCCTCGATCAGTTGGTTCGATCTGGTGGGCAACGGCTATGTGCAGTTGCTGCAAATGATCGTGATCCCGCTGGTGTTCGCCTCGATCCTCAGCGCCGTGGCGCGCCTGCACAACGCTTCGTCGCTGGGCAAGATCAGCTTCCTGACCATCGGCACGCTGCTGTTCACCACCGCTATCGCGGCGCTGATCGGCATCGGCCTGACCAACCTGTTCGGCCTCACCGCCGAAGGCCTGGTCGCCGGCACCCAGGAAATGGCTCGCCTGCAAACCATTCAGAGCGATTACGCGGGCAAGGTCGCGGACCTGAATGTGCCGCAGTTCCTGCTCTCGTTCATCCCGCAGAACCCGTTCGCCGACCTCGCTCGCGCCAAGCCGACTTCGATTATCAGCGTGGTGATTTTTGCTGCGTTCCTTGGGGTCGCGGCGCTGCAACTGCTCAAGGACGATGTCGAGAAAGGTCAGAAAGTGATCAACGCCATCGACACCTTGCAAGCCTGGGTGATGCGTTTGGTTCGCCTGGTGATGAAGCTGACGCCATACGGCGTATTGGCGCTGATGACCAAAGTGGTCGCCGACTCCAACCTGCAAGACATCATCAAGCTCGGCAGTTTCGTGGTGGTGTCCTACGTCGGCCTGGGCTTGATGTTTGTGGTGCATGGCCTGCTGGTGTCGGCGGCCGGGATCAACCCGCTGCGCTTCTTCCGCAAGATCTGGCCGGTGCTGACGTTTGCCTTCACCAGCCGCTCCAGCGCCGCCACCATTCCGCTGAGTATCGAAGCCCAGACCAGCCGTTTGGGTATTCCGCAGTCCATCGCCAGTTTCGCCGCCTCGTTTGGCGCGACCATTGGCCAGAACGGCTGTGCCGGTCTGTACCCGGCAATGTTGGCGGTGATGGTGGCGCCGACCGTGGGCATCAACCCGCTGGACCCGTTGTGGATCGCGACGTTGGTGGCGATTGTGACGCTGAGTTCAGCCGGTGTGGCCGGGGTCGGTGGCGGCGCGACCTTCGCCGCGTTGATCGTGCTCCCGGCCATGGGTTTGCCGGTGTCACTGGTGGCGTTGCTGATTTCGGTTGAGCCGCTGATTGATATGGGTCGTACGGCGTTGAACGTGAGTGGTTCGATCACGGCGGGTGCGATTACCAGCCAGATGATGCAGCAGACGGATAAAGAGTTGCTGGATGCGGATGAGCATGAGGCGTTGGCTCAGGCTTAAGACTTTCATCGTCTGAGCGGGCCTCTTCGCGGGCAAGCCCGCTCCCACAGGTTTTTTGGTGTTTACACAATTTGTGTTCCACCTTGATCACTGTGGGAGCGGGCTTGCCCGCGATGCTTTTAAGCTTTTTCCCACACCTCAAAGCTATACGCCGGTTTGTCGCCCTCCGCCGGATTCGGAACATTCGACACCAGCTTCCACTGGTTCAAATCAAATTCCGGAAACCACGCGTCCCCTTCCGGGCTCAGCGCCACGCGGGTCAGGTACAACCGATCGGCCTGCTCCAGACCTTGCGCATACAACTGCGCCCCGCCAATCAACATCACCTCATCGACGCCCTGCTCGTTCGCCCATTGCTGCGCGCGAACCACTGCTGCATCCAGCGACGGATAAACCTCCGCGCCTTCCAGCTGCAGATCCGCCTGACGGCTGACCACAATGTTCAACCGGCCAGGCAGCGGACGACCGAGGGAATCCCAGGTCTTGCGACCCATGATGATCGGCTTGCCGAGGGTGGTGGCCTTGAAGTATTTGAAGTCCCCCGGCAAGTGCCAGGGCATGCTGTTGTCGACGCCGATCACACGGTTTTCACCGAGGGCTGCGATCAGGCTGAGGGGGAGTGATTTAGTCATGTCGGCGAGGATACCAGAGCCTCCCTTACCCCGATAAGCGTCACAGCGGTTATGCTCACCGCTCAATTAAGCGACGGGAAGCCGCGTGACTGAACTGACTCCACTGCAAAACCTCTGGCTGAGCGAAACCGTGCGCCTGCGTGAAGAACACGCGGGCCCCTTGGACGATCTGGAAGCCAACCGAATCGCCCGTAGCGCCGGCGGCGACCTGCCGACGCGTATTCAACGCCGCGCCCTGTGGCTGGCCGAGCGCGACGGACAGACCCACGCCCTCAAACATTGGCTGCAAGGCGCGCGACTGGCGCTGATCGTGCTGGCCATTCTGGCCGTGATCAGCGGCACCGGCCTGGCGTTTGCCGCGCTGGGCGACGGCCAAACCCCGGTCAATGTATTCTGGACGTTGGGCAGCCTGCTCGGGCTGAACCTGATTCTATTGCTGAGCTGGGCCCTGGGCCTGGTGTTCGCCGGTGAACAAGGTGCCGCCCTCGGACGCTTGTGGCTGTGGCTCAGTGAAAAACTCGCCCGAGATGCCAACGCCGCACAACTGGCGCCGGCCTTGCTGCTATTGCTGCAACGGCAGAAACTCAATCGTTGGGCGCTGGGCGTGCTGGTCAACGGATTGTGGTTGCTGGCGATGCTCAGCGCCTTGGTGATGGTACTGACACTGATGGCGACCCGGCGCTATGGCTTCGTCTGGGAGACCACCATTCTCGGCGGCGATACCTTCGTCGCCATGACCCAAGCCCTCGGCGCCCTGCCGGCCTCGCTCGGTTTCAGTGTGCCCAGCGTGGAGATGATCCGCGCCAGCGGCGATGCCGCGCTGAACATCGAAAGCGCCCGCCAGGCCTGGGCGGCGTGGCTGGTTGGGGTGCTGTTGGTGTACGGCGTTTTGCCGCGATTGTTGCTCGCATTGTTCTGCCTGTGGCGCTGGAAAACCGGCCAAGCAGCGCTGCATCTGGATTTGAACCTGCCCGGCTACGCCCAACTGCGCGAACGACTGATGCCCACCAGCGAACGCCTGGGCATCAGCGATGCCGCGCCAGAACAACTTCATCGGGTTGAAAACACTGCCAGCGACCTGCAAAGCGATGGCGCGCTGTTGGTAGCTATCGAGCTAGACGACCAACGCCCCTGGCCGCCGCAATTGCCGAAAAACGTCAACAACGCCGGCATCCTCGACAGCCGTGAATCCCGGCACAAACTGCTCGAACAGCTGAGTCGTTTTCCACCGGCCCGTCTGGCCATCGCCTGCGACCCACGGCGCTCGCCGGACCGTGGCAGCCTGGCGCTGATTGCCGAACTGGCTCGCAACGCCAGTGCCACCCGCGTGTGGTTGTTGCAAGCACCGCCCGGGGAAGCGCTGGATGCCGAACGCCTGGGCGACTGGCATGTCGCGCTACAACAACTGGACCTGCCATTCGCCGATTGCGCGCCGTTGAACTGGCTGGAGACGGGTCATGACTAATCCATTGAAGCTCGCCGTGGTCGGCCACACCAATGTTGGCAAAACCTCGTTGCTGCGAACGCTGACGCGAGACGTCGGCTTCGGCGAAGTGTCCCACCGTCCCAGCACCACTCGCCACGTCGAAGGCGCGCGATTGTCGGTAGACGGCGAGCCATTGCTTGATCTCTTCGACACTCCGGGCCTGGAAGACGCCATCGCCCTGCTCGACTACCTCGAACGCCTGGAACGGCCCGGTGAACGCCTCGACGGCCCAGCGCGACTGGCGCGTTTTCTGGAAGGTAGCGAAGCCCGGCAGCGCTTCGAACAGGAAGCCAAAGTGCTGCGGCAACTGCTCGCCTCGGACGCCGGCCTTTATGTGATCGACGCCCGGGAACCGGTGCTGGCCAAGTACCGCGACGAACTGGAAGTGTTGGCCAGTTGCGGTAAACCGCTACTGCCAGTGCTGAATTTTGTCAGCAGCGCCCAACATCGCGAACCTGATTGGCGTGAAGCCCTGGCACGATTGGGCTTGCATGCATTGGTGCGTTTCGACAGCGTCGCACCACCGGAAGATGGCGAGCGTCGACTCTATGAAAGCCTCGCACTGCTGCTGGAAAACTCCCGCGAACAACTGGAGCGTTTGATTGCCGACCAGCAAGCCCAACGCCTGGCCCGTCAGCAAAGTGCAGCGCGGCTGATTGCCGATTTATTGATCGATTGCGCCGCCTGCCGCCGCAGTGTGGTCAGCGAGGCGGCGCAGGAACAGCAAGCGATCAGCGAACTGCGCAAAGCCGTGCGTCAGCGCGAACAACGCTGCGTCGAGGCCTTGCTCAAGCTCTATGCCTTCCGCCCGCAAGATGCGGCGGCCAGTGACTTGCCGTTGCTCGATGGCCGCTGGGGCGATGACCTGTTCAACCCGGAAACCCTGAAACAGCTCGGTGTGCGGGTCGGCGGCGGTATCGCGGCCGGTGCGGCGGCCGGGGCCGGGGTTGATTTGCTGGTGGGCGGCCTGACCCTCGGCGCGGCGGCACTGGCCGGAGCGATTGCCGGCGGCGCCCTGCAAACCGCCCGCAGTTACGGCAGCCGCCTGCTGGGCAAGATCAAAGGGCAGCGAGAGCTGACTGTCGACGACGGCGTGCTACGGCTGTTGGCGTTGCGCCAGCGGCAATTGCTGCAGGCTCTGAATTCCCGCGGCCACGCGGCGATGGACAGCATTCAGGTCGCCACGCCGCAGGACAAAACCTGGCGCGAAGGCAAACTGCCCGAAGCGCTGAACAAGGCGCGGGCGCATCCGCAGTGGTCGTCGCTGAATCCGAATTCGAAGTTGAGTCAGGGGGAGCGGCAGGAGCAGGTTGATGTGTTGGCGCAACAACTTTAAAGACCCGCGATCTGCGGTGTCAGATCTGGCCTCATCGCGGGCAAGCCCGCTCCCACAGGGATCTTCGGTGTTCATACAATTTCTGTATCACCCGAGACCTTGTGGGAGCGGGCTTGCCCGCGATGGGCGCGACTCGATTGTGATGCTTTACTCAGCCAACAGCCGCAACGCCTTTTCCTTCAAGATGCCCAGATCCATCACCGGCACCCACGTCTCCTTGGCCGACTCATCCCACTGACGCATCCGCAAACTGACCGCACACAACGGATCCTGCTCGAACGCCTCAGCCTCGGCAGCCGTCATCACCCCGCCCTGATACTCAAGCGTCCGCCGACTGGCTTCGCTCAAGCGCTCGTAGTACCCGGGCTCTTTGAGCGTCAGATAACGCTTGGCCTGAACGTGGTACTCCACCAGCCGCGCCAGGCGTTCGCTGAAGCCGGCGCGACGCAAGTAATCCGCCCCCAGTCGCTCGTGGCTGACTATCCCAAAATCACCCATGTTCTCAGCACCCTCGGCGCAGATATGCCCGATGTCATGAAAGAACGCCGCCAGCACCACTTCATCATCGAACCCCTCGGACATCGCCAGTTCCGCCGCCTGAGACATGTGCTCGACCTGCGACACCGGTTCACCGATGTAATCGTTGTCGCCAAAACGCTCGTACAGACCGAACACCTCGGCGATCACTTGCTCATGGCGGTCCATCAACTGTCTCCCAATAAGGTCGCAACATTACGCTCGGCCATCGCCGGCCCGACGCTCATGCCGACACCGGTGTGCATCAGCGCCACGCTCACGCCTGGCATCGGACGCAAAAAGGAGAACGGCCCCGGTCCGCGTGAACCATAGACGCCCTGCCAGCGTTCGACCACTTGCACCTTGCAGCCCAACGTCTGCTCGGCCAGTTCAATCATCCAGTCATCCACCTGCTCGGCATTGAACGGTGATGGATCGCTGCCGTAATGGTGGGAGTCACCGATGATCAACTCACCGTAAGGCGTCGGGCTGATCAGCAGGTGAATGCCGTTTTCATGCAGATGGGGGGTGTCGCGCAAAATCTGCGCCTGTACCGCTGCGGCTTCCGGCAGATCGGCGAAGGCGCCGTAGTGCACGCAACTCAGGCCGGTAAGCAGCGCGTGTTGCAGGTTGAGGTTGATCTGCGGTCGGGCGCGAAGCATTTGCAGGCGGCAGATTTGCGGATTCAGCTCGGCAATCGGCTCGGCCAGCAGCGTTTGATAATCGTGGCCGGAGCAGACGATGATCTGCCCGGCGCTGAAGGCGCCGGCGGTGCTGTGCAAGCGCCCCGGCTCGGTGTCGCGCACCAGCGTGGAGAAGTGAAACTCGACGCCTAACTCACGGCGCAGGTAGTCGATCAACGCCGGAATTGCTTCGCGGGAATACAGCTGCTGGTCGTCCATGCCGTGCAACGCGGCACGGTGATGGCTGAACTGGCCGCCGTATAAATCGCGCAATGCCGCACCGCGCAGTAGGTCGACGCGGTAACCGTGCTCCATGGCGCGGCCGGCGCAGAAGGCTTCCAGCAGGTGCTCTTCCGCTTCGCTGCGGGCGAACAAGTATGAGCCGTTGCGCTTGAGTTGCAGGCCCGCCAGTTGTGCCCATTGGCCCCAGATGTCGCGGCTGGCCTTGGCCAGTTCAAGCATTGGGCCCGGGGGTTGGCCGGTGACCAGTGCCTGACCGAAGTTGCGCACCGAAGCGCCCAAAGGCGTGGCGCTACGTTCGAAGACTTTGACCTTGAGGCCGCGTCTGGCGGCGGCATAGGCGTGGGACAGGCCGAGAATGCCGGCGCCTACGATCAGCATGTCGTTGTGGTGAGTCATGGAGATTTGTTCCTGAATTCGAGACCGCCATCGCGGGCAAGCCCGCTCCCACAAGGTCCGTGGCGCTCACAAAATCTGTGTCCGCCATAAATCCCTGTGGGAGCGGGCTTGCCCGCGATGGGGCCCTGTCAGCTAATAAAGAATTTACTTGGCAGCCACTTTCTCGGACTTGCCGTCATAACGCTTGCGCCATTCGGTGAGGATCTCGTCGCGATTCTTCGACGCCCAGGCAAAGTCGTTCTTGATCAGACGCTGCTCATAATCCGCCGGCAGCTCTGTCTGCGGCTTGGCGATACCCGGTTGCGCGAGCACTGCGAAGTTCTCTTTATAGAGCTCCATCGCCGCCGGGCTTGCAGAGAAGTCAGCCAGCTTCTTCGCCGCGTCTTCGTGTGGTGTGCCTTTGATCACGGCGGTGGCTTCGATCTCCCAGCCCAGGCCTTCTTTCGGCAGGATGATGTCCAGCGGCGCGCCCTGGCGCTTCAGCTGAACGGCCGGGTATTCGAAGGAAATACCGATCGGGAATTCGCCGGCGGCGGCGAGTTTGCACGGCTTGGAACCGGAGTGAACGTACTGGCCGATGTTCTGGTGCAAGTCGTCCATGTACTGCCAGCCCTGCTTCTCGCCGAAGGTTTGCAGCCAGGCGCTGACGTCGAGGAAACCGGTGCCGGACGAGGCAGGATTGGGCATGACGATCTTGCCTTTGTACTCAGGCTTGGTCAGGTCCTGCCAGCTCACGGGTTTGCTCAAACCCTGCTTTTCGGCCTCGACGGTGTTGAAGCAAATGGTCGCCGCCCAGACGTCCATGCCGACCCAGGCTGGCGGGTTGGCCGCGTCGCGATAGTTGCCGCCGATCTTGCCCAGATCCTTCGGTGCGTAGCTTTGCAGCATCCCTTGCTGATCGAGAATCGCCAGGCTCGAGGCTGCCAGGCCCCACACCGCGTCAGCTTGCGGACGGGCTTTTTCGGCCAGGAGTTTGGCGGTGATGATGCCGGTGGAATCGCGCACCCACTTGATCTCGACGTCCGGGTTGGCCTTTTCAAAGGCCTCTTTGTAGGTCTTCAGTTGTTCGGCTTCGAGGGCGGTGTACACCGTCAACTCGGTTTTCGCCGCAAAGGCGTTCAGGCTGAAAGCGGTGAGGACAGCAGCGGCCAGGGCCAAAGGCTTGAACATGATCTTTTCCTGTTTGAGTTGAGGTGTGGGGGGCAAATCAATGACTGGGCGCGGTCTGCCGCCAAGCCTGGGAGCGACGCAACAAACCGCGCGAAGCCCAGGCCAGCAGCAGGGACACGCCCGCCGAGGTGAACAGAATCAGGGTCGACATCGCCGCCGCGCCGCCGACGTTGCCGGCGTCGTCCATGTTCAGCACCGCCACCGCCGCGAGAATGGTGTCGGGGCTGTAGAGGAAGATCGCCGCCGAGACGGTGGTCATGGCCGAGACGAACAGGTAGCGCACGATGTCCAGCAATGCCGGCAGGCAGATCGGCACGGTGACCCGCAGGTAATGCCGATACAGCGGCGCCTTGAGCGACAGCGCGGCGGCTTCGAACTCGGCATCGAGTTGGCGCAGCGCGGTGGTGGCGGTCATTTGAGCGGTGGTCAAATAGTGAGCAATGGTGCAGACCACCAGCAGGGTCATGGTCCCGTAGAGCACATGCAGCGGGTTGCCGCTGAGGTTGAAGAAGAAGACGTAACCCAGGCCCAACACCAGACCCGGCACCGCCATCGGTACGAAACTGAGCATGCGCAGTGTCAGATTCAGTCCGCGCTGGCCCTTGGTTTTTTCCATCAGGTAAGCACCGGTGAAGATCAGCACACTGCCGATCAACGCCGTACACAACGCCATCTTCACGCTGTTGCCGTAGGCCAGCCAGCCGCCGCCCGCCGTGTCGTTGAACTGGTAATGGTTGAGCGACAGCGACAGGTTGTACGGCCAGAACTTCACCAGCGACGAGTACACCGCCATGCCGAACACCAGCAGCAATACCGCGCAGATCAACAGCACGATGGCCAGATAACAACCGTCTCGCAGCTTCGATGGAGCCGGTTGAAAGACTTGCGCCCGACCGCTCATGGAATCGCCATGGCGCCGACGCAGCCAGGCGTCGACGCCAAAGCTGAACAGCGCCGGCAGCAGCAAGACCATGCCGATCAGCGCGCCGCGACCGAATTGTTGCTGGCCGACCACGGCTTTGTAGGCCTCCAGCGCCAGCACCTGATAGTCGCCCCCGACCACCACGGGCACGCCGAAGTCGGTGATGGTCAAGGTGAAGACGAGGCAGAACGCCGCGAACACCGCCTGACGGGTCGCCGGCCAGGTGATGCTGCGAAAGGCTTTCGCCGGGCTAGCGCCCATGCTGGAAGCAGCATCGAACAGTCGCGCATCCGCCAGGGACAGCGCCGACAGCAAAATCATCAAGGCGTGTGGGAAGGTGTAGATGACCTCGCCCAGAACAATGCCCCAGAAGCCGTAGATGTTGTCCGAGAGCAAACCACGCAGCATGCCCTGATTGCCGAACAGATAAACCAGCGCAATTCCCGGCAGCATCGACGGCGCCATCAGCGGCAGCAGCGACATGCCGCGCCAGATGCCTTTACCGGGAATCAACGTACGTTGCAGAGCGTAGGCAAACAGATAGGCCAGCGGTACGACAATGGCCGCGACGCTGAGAGAAACTTTCAGGCTGTTGCCCAGCAACCAATGGAAATTTGCGCTGCTCAGCAGTTCGCGAGCGGCAATCAGTCCACCGCCCTGCCCGGCTTCAGAACTGAAACCGCGCCAGAAGATCGCCAGTAACGGCATCAACACCGCAACGCCGAGCAACACCAGCAACAGAACCTTGCCGCCGACCACGAATAGCCGATCGCCGATCTCGGCACGGGAGGTCTGCCGAACCTGCTTGTGCGGTATCGGCAGCGCGACGTTCGCGCTCATCAGGCAAACACCTGCAAGCTGCGCGGCGGCAAGGCGACCATGATCTGCTGCGCGCCGAGACGCGGCATGGCTTCCGGCGCCAGTTCCGCCAGTAGCGCATGGCCCGGCAGCTGATCGAGTTCGAAGCTCATGCGGCAGCGGTTGCCGAGAAAAGTGATCTCGCGAACCTTGGCCGGGAACAGGTTTTCTTCATGCACCGGCGGGTTGACGTTGATGGCCTCGGGGCGGCAGAACAAACGGCCCGAGGCGGTTTTAGCGCTGCCTTCGGCCAGGCGCATGTTCATCCCGCCGACCTGGGCATGACTGTCGCTGCTACGGCGGAACGGCAGCCAGTTGCCCTGACCGACGAACTCGGCCACAAACGGTGTGGCCGGGCGGTCGTAGATTTCCTGTGGCGTGGCGTACTGCTCGACCTTGCCGTTGTTCATCACGGCGATGCGGTCGGCCATCAGCATCGCTTCGTCCTGATTGTGGGTGACCATCAGGGTGGTGACACCGAGGTTGCGCTGCAATTGACGCAGTTCGGTGCACAGATGCTCGCGGACCCGGGCGTCGAGCGCCGACATCGGTTCGTCCAGCAGCAACAATGAAGGGGCCGGCGCCAAGGCTCGAGCCAGTGCGACCCGTTGCTGCTGACCGCCGGACAACTGACCGGGGTATTTTTTTTCACTGCCGATCAGGCCGACCAGTTCCAGCATCTGACCGACGCGCTGGCGCACTTCATCGCGACTGCTACCGGCGAGGCCGTAGGCGATGTTCGCTTCGACGCTGAGATTGGGGAACAGTGCGTAGGACTGGAAGAGAATGCCGTAGTCCCGGGCTTGAGGTGCCAGGTGGGAAACGTCGCGATCGCCGAGGTACAACTCGCCGCTGTCTTGTTTCTCAAGGCCGGCGATGCAGCGCAGCAAGGTGGTTTTGCCACAGCCCGACGGCCCCAAGAGGCAAACCAGCTCACCAGCCGCCACGTCGAGGGAGACGTTATCCAGCGCGGTGAACGCGCCGAAGCGTTTCTGCACGCCGCGCACTTTCATCGGCGCACCGGGGTTGGTCAGGGCAGTTGCAGTCGAGTGGTTCATGGACAGACCTCATCAAGCAGATGAGGGCCATCCTAGGTTTGCAATGCGTCCGTCATGTGGCAATGAGGCAAAAACGGCCGATAGTGGTATTCGGGGATTTGGGTTGAAGTCATGCTGTGACTGTACTGGCCTCATCGCGGGCAAGCCCGCTCCCACGGGACTGCATAAATCCTGTGGGAGCGTGGCTTGCCCGCGATGACGCCAGTACAGGCAATGGAGATTTCAGGCCGGGGCCATTTCCTGCGCCAACCCCAGAAACGCCGCCGGCAGCCGCGCACCTTTTCGCTCCTTGAGGCAGTACAGATACTCGGGAATCTGCGGCGCATTCTCGATGGTCAACACCCGCAATTGCGGATCGTGCGGCACTTCCTGGCGGGCGATGATGCTGATGCCGATGTTGCGCAATACCGCCTCACGAATCGACTCCCGGCTGCCAATCTCCAGCAACGGTCCAAAACTCACCCCCGCGCTGGCCAGCAATTCTTCGGTCAAGCGCCGAGTGGTCGAGCCCGATTCACGCATCAACAAGGTATGCCCTGCCAGCGCACTGAGTGGCACATGGTCATGCACCGCCAGCGGATGATTGCGGTGCACCGCCAGCACCAGCGGATCGCTGCCGAGCACCCGGCGAATCAGTCGCGCATCGTCCAGCAACTGCGAGGACGCGGCAACATCGACCCGGTAATCCTCCAGCGCCTCCAACACCTGCTGGGAGTTGCCGATTTCCACCGACACCTCCACCTGCGGCAGGCGCTCGCGAAAGGTCTTCACCAGATCGAGGATGTAATACGGCGCCGTGGCAGCGATGCGCAATGTGCCCTGGACCTGACCGCTGTTACGCAGGAAGAACTCAATGTCGGCTTCCTGCTGCAACAGGGCCTTGACCATCGGCAACAACCGCGCGCCCTCGTCGCTGACGCTGAGGCGGCGGCCGCCACGATAGAACAGCTCAACCGAGTACTGGCTTTCCAGATGCCGAATCTGGGTCGTCACCGTCGGTTGGCTCAGGCCGAGCTTTTTCGCCGCCAGGGTAATGCTGCCCAACCGGGCAACTATGTAAAACGCCTTCAGCTCGGCACTCAGCACACCCTTCCCTCATCGTCTATTTGCGCAACAGGCGCAAGCCGTTGAACACCACCAACAGGCTCACGCCCATGTCGGCGAACACCGCCATCCACATGGTGGCGATCCCGGCGAAGGTTACCCCAAGAAAGATCGCTTTGATGACCAATGCCAGGGCGATGTTCTGTTTGAGGATATTCGAGGTCTGCCGCGACAGGCGGATGAAAGCAGGGATTTTGCGCAGATCGTCGTCCATCAGGGCGACATCAGCGGTTTCAATGGCGGTGTCGGTGCCAGCGGCCGCCATGGCGAAACCGATCTCGGCCCGCGCCAGTGCCGGGGCGTCGTTGATGCCGTCGCCGACCATCCCGACCCGATGGCCTTGGGCATACAGCGTTTCGATGGCTTGCAGCTTATCGGTCGGCAACAGATCGCCCTGCGCCTGATCGATGCCCACGTGGGCGGCGATGGCCTGGGCGGTGTGAACGTTGTCGCCGGTCAGCATCAGGGTTTTGATGCCCAACTCATGCAACTGCTGGATCGCTTCGCGACTGGATGCTTTCACTGTGTCTGCCACGGCAAACAATGCCAGTGGACCGGATTTATCGAGCAATAGCACCACCGACTTGCCCTGTTTCTCCAGAGCAAACAGCTTCTCTTCCAGCGCTGGCGAACACAGGCCCAAATCTTCCACCAGGCGGTGGTTGCCCAAGTGGTAGAGCTCACCGTTGATCTCGCCGCGCACACCACGACCCGCCAGGGCTTCGAAGTTTTCCACAATCAGCGGCTTGAGTTGTTTATCCACAGCCGCATTGGCGATGGCCAGCGACACCGGGTGATCAGAGCGACCGGCCAGTGCCGCCGCAATGGCCGGGGCTATTTCATCAGCGATTGGGTCGAGGGACAAATAATCGGTCTGCACCGGTTTGCCGTGAGTGAGGGTGCCGGTCTTGTCGAGGGCCAGATAATCGAGTTTGTGGCCGTGCTCCAGATAAACGCCGCCCTTGACCAGAATCCCTTTGCTCGCCGCTGCCGCGAGGCCGCTGACAATGGTCACCGGGGTGGAAATCACCAATGCGCACGGGCAGGCGACCACCAGCAACACCAGCGCCCGGTAGATCCAGTCGAACCACAGCGCATCCATGAACAGTGGCGGAATCACCGCCACGGCCAGGGCCAGGATGAACACCGCCGGGGTGTAGATTTTCGAGAAGGCGTCGACGAAACGCTGGGTTGGCGCCCGCGCCCCTTGGGCCTGTTCCACCGCATGAATGATGCGCGCCAGGGTTGAGTGGTTGGCCTCGGCAGTCACGGTGTATTCCAGCGAACCGGACTGGTTGATGGTGCCGGCGAACACCTTGTCGCCGATGGTTTTCTCCACCGGCAGGCTTTCACCGGTGATCGGCGCCTGATCGATGGTCGAGTTGCCGGACAGCACTTCGCCGTCCAGACCGATCCGTTCGCCAGGACGCACCCGCACTCGTGCACCCAGTTCGATGTTTTTAACCGGTTGGGCGACCCAACTGCCGTCGGCCTGCTGCACCGTGGCTTGCTCGGGGGCCATCTGCATCAGCCCGCCGATGGCGTTGCGCGCCCGGTCCAGAGACCTGGCTTCGATCAACTCGGCCACGGTGAACAGGAACATCACCATCGCCGCTTCCGGCCACTGACCGATCAGAATCGCGCCGGTCACCGCGATGCTCATCAGCGCGTTGATGTTCAGGTTGAGGTTTTTCAGGGCAATCCAGCCCTTCTTGTAGGTGCTGAGGCCACCGCTGAGGATCGAGATCAGCGCAATAACCGCCACCACCCAATTGGGCGCAGCGTTAGTGAAGTGGATAACTTCAGCCGCCAGCGCACCAACGCCGGACAGCGCCAATGGCCACCAAGGTTTTTTCTCTGGCACAGGAGTTGGCGCTTCGACGCCTTGTTCCAGTGGCTCGGCGTGCATGCCGAGAGATTTGATCGCGTCGATGATCGGCGCGGTGCTTGGCAGGTCATGGGTCACGCCCAACACCCGGTTGATCAGGTTGAATTCCAGTTGCTGCACACCCGGAAGCTTGCCAAGTTTGTTCTGGATCAGCGTCTGCTCGGTCGGGCAGTCCATCGCCTCGATGCGGAAACTGCTCAGCCGCGCACCAGCGGTGGGTGTTTCGCTCAACTTGATCAGCGACGGCGCTGCTGCTTTGGAGGAACAGCAGGAATCCCCGTGGCCACCATGGTTGTGCTGCTGCACAGACTGCAGCTTGTGACTGTGATCGTGCCCGGCCTTGGGTTTGTGGGTGTGAAGAGAATCGCTCATTGGTCGCGTCCATGAAGGTGCCTGTTGCCAAGTAAAGACCCTGTAGCCACTATAGGGTCAAGCATCCTTTTGGAGATTGTCGCGATGAAAATCGGAGAACTGGCGAAACTCACCGACTGCGCCGTGGAGACCATTCGCTACTACGAGCGCGAAAACCTGTTGCCAGAACCGGCCCGCAGCGACGGCAACTACCGCGTCTACACCCAGGCCCACGCCGAACGCCTGACTTTCATCCGCAATTGCCGAACCCTAGACATGACCCTCGAGGAAATCCGCAGCCTGCTGGCCCTGCGCGACAGCCCGCAGGATCAATGCGAAAACGTCAACGCGTTGATCGACGAACATATCCACCATGTGAAGGCTCGAATCGATGGTTTGCTGGCCTTGCAGACACAACTGCTCGACCTGCGCCAACGCTGCAGCGAAGGGCCGGATATCGATCAGTGCGGGATTTTGCAGCGGTTGGAAGTGAGCGGTGGGGTTGTGGCGACGGAGGTTGAGCATTCCCATGTCGGGAGGAGTCACGGCCACTAAGAACACCACAAAAACCTGTGGGAGCGGGCTTGCCCGCGATAGCGATTTGTCAGTCACATCAATGTTGGATGTGAAGCCGTCATCGCGGGCAAGCCCGCTCCCACAGGTTCAGTAGTTGATCGTCAGACCGCCATCGGCGCGGTCATCGGCGCGTGGTGCTCATAGCCTTCCAGCGAGAAATCACTCGGTTCGATCAACTCCAGCCATTCCGGCTGATAAACACCGGTCTTGGCAAACTCCGGCACGCGGTCGGAAATCACCAGTTTCGGCATCGTGAACGGCTCGCGCTTGAGCTGTTCGTTGAGCATGTCCAGGTGGTTTTCGTAGACGTGGGCGTCGCCGATGAAATAGGTGAACCAGCGCGGGGTATAACCGGTCAGGCGACCGATCAGGCTCAGCAGCGCGGCGCCTTCGGTGAGGTTGAACGGCGTGCCCAGGCCCAGATCGTTGGAGCGGATGTAGAGGGTCAAAGAGATCTCTTTAGTCTCAACATTCGGGTGGAACTGGTACAGCAAGTGGCACGGCGGCAGGGCCATTTCGTCGAGCTGCGCAACGTTCCAGCCGTGGAACAGGATGCGACGGCTGCCCGGGTCCTTGATGATGGTGTCGACGCACTGGCGGATCTGGTCGATCGCCTTGTACAGCACCACGTAGGCCTGACCGTCTTCTTCGCCTTCGGCAATCTGACGATAACCCTGGCTCAGGGTCTGCTCGATGGCGGCCTGGTTGCTGACGGGAATCTGCTTGTACGCCGGCCATTTGCGCCATTGCACGCCGTAGATCTCACCGAGGTCGTCTTCACCCTGACGGAACGGGTTGGCCAGCCACTGCGCGTTTTCGTTGGCGTTCTGGTCCCAGACCTTGCAGCCCAGCGCCCGGAATTCGGCGGCGTTGTTCACTCCACGCAGAAAACCGCACATCTCGCCGATGGCAGATCTGAAGGCCATCTTGCGAGTGGTGATCGCCGGGAAACCTTCCTGCAGATCGAAGCGCAGCATCGCGCCCGGAAAGCTGATGGTGTTTACGCCGGTGCGGTTGGCCTGTTTGGTGCCGTTCTTGATGACGTGGGCGACCAATTCGAGATATTGCTTCATGAATTACCTGTGTCCTTGAACCCGGGGCCAAAGCCCCCGGGGTTCGAATTTATAGCGCCTGCTTCTTATACAGCAGCTGCGGGGGCCGCCGGGGCGCGTCGATAAGCCAGCCAGATCAGGAACAACCCGCCGACAATCATCGGTACGCACAGCACCTGGCCCATGGTCAGCCAGTTCCAGGCCAGATAACCCAGTTGCGCGTCCGGCACGCGAACAAATTCGACGATGAAACGGAAGATGCCATAGAACAGCGCGAACATTCCGGACACCGCCATGGTCGGCCGCGGCTTGCGCGAGAACAACCAGAGGATCGCAAACAGCGCCACGCCTTCCAGCGCGAACTGATACAGCTGCGACGGATGACGCGCCAACTGCGCCGGATCGGTCGGGAAGACCATCGCCCACGGCACGTCGGTCGCCTTGCCCCACAACTCGGCGTTGATGAAGTTACCGATGCGCCCGGCACCCAGGCCAATCGGCACCATCGGCGCGACGAAGTCCATCAGCTGGAAGAACGACTTGTCATTCTTTTTACCGAACCACAGCGCCGCCAGCATCACACCAATAAATCCGCCGTGGAACGACATGCCGCCCTTCCACACTTCGAAGATCAGGGTCGGGTTGGCCAGATAGGCGTTCAGATCGTAAAACAACACATAACCCAAGCGGCCACCGACGATGACACCCATCGACATCCAGAAGACCATGTCGGAGAGTTTCTCCTTGGTCCAGGTCGGGTCGAAGCGGTTCAGCCGGCGTGACGCCAGCCACCACGCGCCGCCGATGCCGATCAGGTACATCAAGCCGTACCAGTGGATTTTCAGCGGACCGATGGCCAGGGCCACCGGGTCGATCTGCGGGTAAGGCAGCATTGCGACTCCTCGTTAGAGTTGAAACCTTCAAATTCCCGGGCGACGCTGTCACGCCAGGATTAAGCCAGGATTGCGCTACGCGTCAGAGCAAGAAGCTCAAGCCGACGCAAAACAGCAAAGCGGCAAACAGTCTTTTCAGCAAGCGCGGCGACAGCGTGTGGGCCAGCCGCGCACCGAGGCGGGCGAAAACCATGCTGGTCAGGGCGATCCCCAGCAGCGCCGGCAAATAAACAAAACCGAGACTATGGGCCGGCAGCAGTGGATCGTGCCACCCCAGAATCATGAAACTTAATGCACTGGCCAAGGCGATTGGCAGGCCACAGGCCGACGAAGTGGCCACCGCCTGCTGCATCGGCACGCTGCGCCAGGTCAGGAACGGCACGGTCAACGAGCCGCCGCCAATACCGAAAATCGCCGAGGCCCAGCCAATGACGCTGCCGGCCACGGTCAGACCGACTTTGCCCGGCACCGTTCGGCTGGCCTTGGGTTTGAAGTCCAAAGCGAGTTGAACGGCGATGATCAGCGCAAATACACCAATGATCTTCTGCAAATGTGGTCCGGAAATCGCTTCGGCAGTCAGCGCGCCGAAACCCGCACCGATCAAAATGCCGAGGGTCATCCAGGCAAAAATCGGCCAACGCACGGCGCCGCGGCGATGGTGCTCGCGAATAGCATTGACCGACGTAAAGATGATCGTCGCCAGCGAGGTGCCGACTGCCAGATGCGTCAGGATCGAGGCATCAAATCCCTGCAAGGTGAAACTGAACACCAGCACCGGGACAATGATGATCCCGCCGCCTACCCCGAACAGCCCGGCCAGCACGCCCGCACAGGCGCCCAGCGCCAGATAGAGCAGAAATTCCATGGCCGCATCCCCAAGCATCCCGAATCAGGAGCGGCATGGTAACGGAAGCATGGCCTCGGGCTCCACTGTGGATGGCGATGGATCGATGAGCGATGTCTGCGTAGAGTGAGCAAAAAACACACAAGGACCACCTTATGTGCCTTATTGTTTTTGCCTGGCGACCGGGCCATGCCCAGCCGCTGATCGTGGCGGCCAACCGCGACGAATTCTATGCCCGACCCAGCCTGCCCCTGGCGCAATGGCCGCAAGCCCCGCACGTGTATGCCGGTCGCGACCTTGAGGCTGGCGGTACATGGCTCGGTGTCGGCGCCAACGGGCGCTTCGCCGCGCTGACCAACATCCGTGATCCTCTTCAACCGCCAGCGCGCAAATCGCGGGGTGAACTGGTGGCGCAGTTTCTCAGCGGGGACATGTCGATTGACGACTACTTGAGCGACGTTGTTGCACGTTCGCTGGAATATGCCGGGTTTAACCTGCTAATCGGCAATACCAACGAGCTGTGGCACTTCAATGCTCGGGAGACAGAGGCGGTCATGCTCCAACCAGGCATTTATGGGTTATCGAACGCGGGGCTGGATACGCCGTGGCCGAAAGTGCTCAAGGCCAAGGCAGCATTGAGCGAGGTGTTGGGCGATCCGCAGCCGCAGGCGCTGCTGGCCTTGCTCAGCGACCCGCAGACCGCGCCGCTTGCCGAGCTGCCGGACACCGGCGTGGGGCAGGCTACCGAGACGTTGTTGTCGAGCGTGTTTATCAAGAGCCCGACTTACGGGACACGAGCGAGCACGGCGCTGATTGTTCAGGCGGATGGGGTGCGGCATATGGTCGAACGGAGTTTCGGGCCGTATGGGGGGCATTTGGGGGAAGTGGAAGTCAGGGCGTAATTTTTTGCTGCCTGGATTGGCCCCATCGCAGGCAAGCCAGCTCCCACAGGGTTTGGTGTTGATCACAAATCAGTGAATCAATCCAAATTCCTGTGGGAGCTGGCTTGCCTGCGATGAGGCCATCAGCCTTTTAAAGGGTTTTGACCGAAGCCGGATTAATCATCCGCGCCAACCCAAGGTTCTTCAGCGCCAACTGCAGCGAGCTGTGGATAACTTGCGGATTGTCGATGGTCATCAGCTCAGCCAGCAATTCCTTGGCCTTGCTCAGGTTGATCTGACGCAGCATCCACTTCACTTTCGGCAAGTTGGTGGCGTTCATCGACAGGCTGTCGAAGCCCATTGCCATCAACAACACCGCCGCCGCCGGGTCACCGGCCATTTCGCCGCAGATACTCACGGGCTTGCCTTCGGCATGAGCATCACGCACCACGTTCTGCAAGGCTTGCAACACTGCCGGGTGCAGGTAGTCGTAGAGATCGGCCACCCGTGGGTTGTTACGGTCCACGGCCAGCAGGTACTGGGTCAGGTCGTTGGAGCCGACTGACAGGAAGTCCACTTGCCGCGCCAGTTCCTTGGTCTGATACACCGCCGCCGGAATCTCGATCATTACACCAATCGGCGGCATCGGGACGTCGGTGCCTTCGTCGCGGACTTCGCCCCAGGCCCGGTGGATCAGGTGCAGGGCTTCTTCCAGTTCATGGGTGCCGGAAATCATCGGCAGCAGAATGCGCAGGTTGTTCAGGCCTTCGCTGGCCTTGAGCATGGCGCGGGTCTGCACCAGGAAGATTTCCGGGTGGTCGAGCGTCACGCGAATGCCGCGCCAGCCGAGGAACGGGTTGTCTTCCTTGATCGGGAAATACGACAGCGCCTTGTCGCCGCCGATGTCCAGGCTGCGCATGGTTACTGGTTGTGGATGGAACGCGGCGAGTTGCTCGCGATAAATCGCCAGCTGCTCCTTTTCGCTCGGGAAGCGCTGGTTGATCATGAACGGCACTTCGGTGCGGTACAGACCCACGCCCTCGGCACCGCGCTTCTGCGCCCGCGCCACGTCTGCCAGCAGACCGGTGTTGACCCACAGCGGCATGCGGTGACCGTCGACCGTGATGCACGGCAGGTCCCGCAGTGCATCCAGCCCCAGGGCCAGCTGTTTCTCTTCCTCGACCACCTCGGCGAACTGCTTGCGCAGCACGTCACTCGGGTTGGTATAGACCTCACCGTGGTAGCCGTCGACGATCATCTGGATGCCGTCGACCTTGGAGTACGGCAAATCGACCAGGCCCATCACCGTCGGAATACCCATGGCGCGCGCCAGGATCGCCACGTGGGAGTTGCCGGAACCGAGTACCGATACCAGACCGACCAGCTTGCCTTCCGGCACCTCGCCGAGCATCGCTGGCGTCAGTTCTTCGCTGACCAGAATGGTGTTGTCGGGGTAGACCAGCGTCTGCTGCCGCTCTTCCTGCAGATAAGCCAGCAAGCGCCGACCGAGGTCTTTGACGTCTGAGGCGCGCTCACGCAGGTAGGCGTCGTCCATCAACTCGAAACGGTTGACGTGTTCGGTGACCACCTGACGCAACGCGCCCTGAGCCCACTGACCGGTCTTGATCACCGTGGTGATTTCGCTGCCGAGCGAGGCATCGTCGAGCATCATCAGGTAAACGTCGAACAGCGCTCGTTCTTCAGGCCGCAGCTGGGTGGCCAGCTTGGCGGACAAGGCACGCATGTCGGCGCGCACGCCCTCGATGGCGGTCTTGAACAGGCCAAGTTCCGCGTTGATGTCGGTGATGGTCTTGTCCGGCACCACGTCCAGATCGGCCGGCGGCAGCATGACGACCGCGGTTCCGACCGCCGCGCCCGGCGACCCCGGTACACCGACGAACTTTGCTTCCTGGATACCTTTGCCCTGACGGCCCAGGCCACGGATCGAACCGGTGGCCTCGGCGTGGGCGATAACGCCGGCGAGCTGCGCGCTCATGGTCACGAGGAAGGCTTCTTCACCCTCATCGAACTGGCGGCGTTCTTTTTGCTGAATGACCAACACGCCGACGACGCGACGGTGGTGAATGATCGGCGCCCCGAGGAACGAGGCGTAGCGTTCTTCACCGGTCTCGGCGAAGTAACGGTAGCGCGGGTGATCCGCGGCGTTTTCGAGGTTCAGGGGTTCTTCACGCGTGCCGACCAGACCGACCAGACCTTCGTTGGGCGCCATGCTGACTTTGCCGATCGAGCGCTTGTTCAAGCCCTCGGTGGCCATCAGCACGAAGCGGTTGGTCTCTGGGTCAAGCAGGTAGACCGAGCAGACCTGGCTGCCCATGGCCTCTTTGACGCGCAACACAATAATCCCCAACGCCGCCTTGAGATCCTTGGCGGAGTTAACTTCCTGGACGATCTTGCGCAGCGTATTGAGCATGGCTCGGGGTCGAACTCCGTCGTCAGTCGCGCGCTAAAAGGCGCGGGGCAAGCTCTTTGAGAGCGCGGCGATAAACCTCGCGCTTGAATGTCACCACCTGGCCCAACGGATACCAATAGCTGACCCAGCGCCAGCCATCGAATTCCGGTTTACCGGTCAAATCCATCCGCACCCGCTGCTCGTTGGAGATCAGGCGCAGGAGAAACCATTTCTGCTTCTGGCCGATGCACAGCGGTTGGCTGTGCGTCCTGACCAGACGTTGCGGCAAACGATAGCGCAACCAGCCCCGGGTGCAGGCGAGTATTTCAACATCTTCGCGCTCCAGGCCCACTTCTTCGTTCAACTCGCGGTACAAGGCGTCTTCCGGCGTCTCCTGGGGGTTGATCCCTCCCTGTGGAAACTGCCAGGCATCTTGATTGATACGGCGAGCCCATAGCACCTGGCCGGCATCATTCGTCAGAATGATCCCGACATTGGGGCGGAAACCATCGGGGTCGATCACGGCAACAACCTCGCAAACGCATGTCGTCGCATTGTTCCACAAAGGTTGTGAAAGCAGCAACGAGCCGACCTACCTTATGTGCACTCTTGTGAAAAGTCCGTATTCTGGACACCTTTCTACAGACTTTTCAGCGAGTAACTGCAATGCGGCTGGCTTTATTCGACTTGGACAACACGCTTCTGGGCGGTGACAGTGACCACGCCTGGGGCGATTATCTGTGCGAACGCGGTTTCCTCGACGCCGTCGCCTACAAGGCACGCAACGACGAGTTCTATCAGGATTACCTGGCCGGCAAGCTGGATAACGATGCGTACCTGAACTTCTGCCTGGAAGTTCTCGGCCGCACCGAGATGGCCACGCTGGATCAATGGCACCTGGACTACATGCGCGACTGCATCGAACCGATCGTGCTGCCCAAGGCAATCGAACTGCTGGCCAAACACCGTGAGGCCGGCGACAAGCTGGTGATCATCACCGCCACCAACCGCTTTGTGACCGGGCCGATTGCAGCACGCTTAGGCGTTGAGACCCTGATCGCCACCGAATGCGAAATGATCGACGGCCGTTACAGCGGGCGCAGCACCGATGTTCCGTGCTTCCGTGAAGGCAAGGTGACCCGGTTGATTCGTTGGCTGGAAGAGACTGGCCACAATCTGGAAGACAGCTATTTCTACAGCGATTCGATGAATGACTTGGCGCTGCTGGAACAGGTGGCGAATCCGATTGCTGTTGATCCGGATCCGAATCTGCGGGCCGAGGCCGAGAAGCGGGGTTGGCCGGTGATCTCGTTGCGCGATTGAAATCGCCTTCGCGGGCAAGCCCGCTCCCACAGGGATTTCTGCTGTAAATGCTATCTATGCCACACAGCAGAACCTTGTGGGAGCAACTGTCTTGATGACCTTTATTTTGAAGGCATATTGATAGACAGCTGAACTCCCACAGCTTTAGGCCATGCGATGCCCTACAGGAACACCGCGACCCGTTTAGGCCAAGGGTTCTTTC